>CAIQGU010000433.1 GCA_903871435.1 uncultured Burkholderiales bacterium
CGGGCTACCACCTCGGATTCGCGCCGTACCGACTCGCCGGTCCAGGCCAGGTGATGCCAGACCACGAGGTCGTAGATGTACCGGTCCGACAGGTACATCAGGCTGTCGCGGCCCTGTGACTCCATGGCCTTGTAGAGGTCGAAGAGGCGCTTGTACGGCGGGAAGGGTGCGATCAGCCGCATGTGGTTGGCACGAAAGCACTGCTCGAAGGCGTGCTGGCGTTCTGCCGGGGACAGCGGCGTGGTTTCCGCGCGCACCAGCAGCCGCAACAGCGGGTCGCGCAGCGTGCCCTGCGCAAATTGCTCGCAGTAGTCCTCGAGCTGATCGAGCAGCACGGGAACGAAGTTCACCACGGCCCGCATGGCTGGATTCTGCTCCAGGTGCCACGCCATGTCGGAGTAATCCTTCAAGGCGTGCAGATACACCCACGGCATGGCGAAATCGCCGGTGGCCTGGTCGCGATAGTCGGGTTGATGCATGTGCCAGAGCAGCAGCACATCCACGCCGGGCGCCACAGCCGGCGCGGCACCGGCTGTGCCGGCTGTCGCGCCCGTTGCCTTGCCGCCATCGGCGCTCTTTGCAGTTGGACTCATGATTCCGTTACCTGTATGGGCAGAGCGCCGTGACGCGCCCTGCGGTCCCTAGAACCGCTGGGACAAGCGTCTCATTATTGACTATTCCCGGCGCGGCGTGGGCCGCAGCGATTGCCGGCATACGCGCGCGCCGCCGATAAGTGCCGCTCTCGTTTGCGCAAGTAACCGCAGCGACATCCGCATGTCATCGGGCGTGCACACGTGCGGGGCGGAGCTGTTCCAGACAAGTGCGCGCGCGCCCGGCATTGCGCTGCCGTGATGCGGTTATGGATCAGCCGCCGTTTTCCGCTGCCTTGCGCTTGTCGGCAAGCGCAGCGAGCATCTCGGGCACCACCAGGGTAACGCCCTTGGGGCTCACGTCAAAGTGCTTGCGGTCTTCTTCCGGATTGACACCCACCTGCAGGCCCGCCGGCAGGCGGCAGTTCTTCTCCACCACCGCGCGCCGCAGCACCACGTTGCGGCCGATGTCGACGTTGGGCAGCACCACCGAGTCGTCCACCTGCGCATAGCTGTGCACGTGCACGCTCGAGAACAGCAGGGAGCGACGCACGGCGGCGCCGCTGATCACGCAGCCGCCCGATACCAGCGAATCCAGGGCCATGCCGCGGCGGCCCTGGTCGTCGAACACGAACTTGGCCGGCGGCAGCTGTTCCTGGTAGGTCCAGATGGGCCATTGCTTGTCGTAGAGGTTCAGGTCCGGAACCACTTTCGTGAGCTCCATGTTGGCTTCCCAGTAGGAATCCAGCGTGCCCACATCGCGCCAGTAGGGCCGGCCGTCGGTCATGTTGACGCAGCTGTCCGAGAAGCGATGCGCGATGACCCGGTAGCCGCGCTCGATCACGTGCGGGATCAGGTCGCCGCCAAAATCGTGCCCCGAGTGGGGATCCGCGCTGTCGCGCGTGAGCTGTTCGTAGAGGAACGCCGCATTGAATACGTAGATGCCCATGCTGGCCAGCGCAACGTCGGTGCTGCCCGGGATGGGTGCAGGATGCTCGGGTTTTTCCTGGAAGGCCTTCACGTGCAGCTGGTCGTTGACCGCCATTACGCCAAAACCGCGTGCCTCGTCCAGGGAGACCTCCATGCACGCGATCGTCATGTCGGCGCCCTTGGCCACGTGGTCGTGCAGCAGGCGGTTGTAATCCATCTTGTAGATGTGATCGCCGCCCAGCACCAGCACCAGTTCCGGCGCATGCTTGCGCAGCAGATAGATGTTCTGGTAGATCGCATCGGCCGTGCCCTTGTACCAGTCGGCGCTGACGTTCTGCTGGGCCGGCAGCAGCTCGACGAACTCCTGGAAACGCCCGTCCAGGAACGACCAGCCGCGCTGCACGTGGCGGATCAGGCTCTGCGCCTTGTACTGGGTGCATACGCCAATGCGCCGTATCCCCGAGTTGACACAGTTGGACAGCGGAAAATCGATGAAACGGAACTTGCCGCCGAAGGGCACTGCGGGCTTGGCCCGCCAGTCGGTGAGCCGCCCCAGGCGGGTGCCGCGTCCCCCGGCCAGGATGATGGCTACCGTGGAACGCGCCAGGCGCATTCCGCCCGGCGTGTCGAGGTCGCCGGAGCGCCGCTCGTGCAGAGCGGACGGGTCGAGTTTTCGCGGCTGGTTCACGTTGTTTATCGCTCCGTTTGACGTTGTTCTTCTCTTTTATCGGAACTGGCGGGGA
>CAIQGU010000434.1 GCA_903871435.1 uncultured Burkholderiales bacterium
ACGGCCACGCTGGCCGACAGCGATCCAGTGGTGGCGGTGATCGGATTTGCGCGCAACCACAATCTGTCGCGCATGGTCGTGGGGCGTTCGGGGGCGACGCGCTGGCAGCCCTGGCACCGTTCCTTTGCCGACCGGCTCAGCGCCGCCGCGCCCGACCTCGAGATCACCAGCATCGCCGTGGCCGGCGCCGACGCCGCGTCAGAACGCGCACGACCCGGCGTGCACAGCGAACTCGCAGGCGTGATGCCCGCCGGGCGTGCGGGCTGGATGCCCTACGCATGGGGTGCGGCGATCTGCGCGCTGGCCGCGATTGTGGCCGCACCCCTGTATCCGACCTTCGAGCTGCCCAACATCGTCATGATCTTCCTGCTCGCGGTGGTAATCGTGGCAGTGCGCTACGGGCGGGGGCCGGCCGTGATGGCCTCGTTCCTGAGCGTTGCCGAGTTCGACTATTTCTTTGTACCGCCGCGCTTTTCCTTCGCGGTAAGCGACGTGCAGTACCTGCTGACCTTCGGCGTCATGCTGGTCGTGGCGCTCATCGCCGGACAGCTCACCGCCGGCCTGCAATACCAGGCCCGGGTGGCAACGGGGCGAGAAGCACGCGTGCGTGCGCTTTACGAACTGGCCCGCGAGCTTTCGGGCGCGCTGCTCACCGAGCAGGTCGCGCAGATCTGCGAGCACTTCGTGGCGGCCGAGTTCGGCGCGCGCTCTGTGCTGTTGCGCAGCGATGACGACGGCCGCGTGGTGGCGCCCCTGCCCGGCGCGCCGGCGGCCGAGGATCCAGCAGGTCCGCCTGCCGCGCGGGCGGCGGCCGCCAAACCTGCGATGGCCCTGGAGATCGGCATCGCGCAGTGGGCGCTTGATCACGGGGAATCCGCTGGGCTTGGCACCGACACCCTGCCCGCCAGCACGGTGCTGTACGTGCCCCTGCAAGCGCCCATGCGCGTGCGCGGGGTGCTCGCCATGGAGCCGCTGGTGCCTGCGCGCCTGCTCGGCCCCGAGCAGGCGCGGCTGCTCGAAACCGTAGCGCGGCTCATCGCAATCGCCCTCGAGCGCGTCCATTACGTGGAAGTTGCGCAGCACACGACCCTGCAGATGGAATCGGAGCGCCTGCGCAATTCCCTACTGTCGGCGATCTCGCACGACCTGCGCACGCCACTGGCCGCGTTGGTAGGCCTGGCCGACTCGCTCGAGCTGACCCAGCCGAGCCCGACGCCCCAGCAGTCGTCGATCGTCGAGCGCATCCGCGAGCAGGCGCGGCGCCTGCGCTCGCTCGTCGAGAACCTGCTCGACATGGCGCGGCTGCAGGCCGGCCGCGTGGCGCTCAACCGCCAGTGGCACTCGCTGGAGGAACTGGTGGGCACGTCCCTTGAGGCCACGCGCGGGGTGCTCGGGCAACGCCAGGTGCAGGTGGACGTGCCAGCGGACTTTCCCCTGGTGGAAATGGACGCGGCGCTGATGGAGCGTGTGCTGTGCAATCTTCTGGAGAACGCGGCCAAGTTCACGGCGGTCCAGGATGCCATCAACATTGGCGCGCGCGCGGAACCCGGCCGCGTGACCGTCTGGGTGGAGGATAACGGCCCGGGCCTGCCGCCCGGCCGCGAAGAGGAGATCTTCGAGAAGTTCGAGCGCGGCGACAAGGAAAGCGCCACACCCGGCGTGGGCCTCGGGCTGGCGATCTGCCGCGCCATCGTCCAGGCGCACGGCGGCAGCATAAGGGCCGAGAACCGGCGGGGCGGTGGCGCGCGTTTCCTGCTGGAGTTGCCACAAGGCAAGGCGCCGCAGGTGGAGCTTGATGGGGAAGCGGGTGGCGAATCAATGCCGGGCGCGACGGTCGTGTCGCCACCCGAAATGGATTGACCGGCAATGACAGATACGGAGAGACAAGATAGCAGCGAGAAAATAGCAGCGAGAACTTCCCCGCACCCGCAATTGGGGACCGGGTACCCGAAAATTTTTTCATGAATCTCGAATACCTCCATGCCGCACGCGTCCGATTCACCAGCACAACGCGGCGCTGATTCCCAGGCGCCGGGCGTTGCTCCCGTCGTCCTGGTCGTCGAAGACGAACCGCAAATCCGCCATTTCGTCGATATGGCGCTCACCGCCGACGGCTGCCAGGTGTTCGCCGTCGATTCGGCGCGGCGCGGCATCATCGATTCGGGAACGCGCCGTCCGGATCTGGTTGTCCTGGACCTTGGGCTGCCCGACCGCGACGGCATGGAGGTCATCCGTGAACTGCGCGCCTGGTCCGATGTGCCCATCATCGTGCTTTCGGCGCGCAGCGCCGAAGCGGCCAAGATCGCCGCGCTGGACGCAGGCGCCGACGACTACCTGACGAAGCCCTTCGGATCCGGGGAACTGCTGGCGCGCGTGCGCGCGCAATTGCGGCGCCGCCATCGTGCGGGCGGCAATGCGCAGAACATCGTCGAATTCGGCGCTGTCCGGCTCGACCTGGAAAAACGCCTCGTCTGGCGCGAGGGCCAGCTGCTGCGTCTCACGCCCATCGAGTACCGCCTGCTCACATTCCT
>CAIQGU010000435.1 GCA_903871435.1 uncultured Burkholderiales bacterium
CGCGGAATGATGGTGACCTTGTGCACCGGATCGGTATGCGGCAGCAGGCGCGCCACCACGGCATGGCCGGACTCGTGATACGCCGTGGTGCGGCGCTCGTCTTCGGTCATCACCATAGAGCGGCGTTCCGCGCCCATCATGACCTTATCCTTGGCTTTTTCGAAGTCCTGCATCTCGACAACGCGCGCGCCGCGGCGCGCGGCAAACAGCGCGGATTCGTTGACGAGGTTGGCGAGGTCGGCGCCCGAGAAACCGGGAGTGCCGCGCGCAAGTATGTCGGCCTTGACGTCGCCGCCGATGGGCACCTTGCGCATGTGCACGCCCAGGATCTGTTCGCGGCCACGGATGTCCGGCAGAGGCACGACGACCTGACGGTCGAAGCGGCCCGGCCGCAGCAGCGCCGGATCGAGAACGTCCGGACGGTTGGTTGCCGCGATGACGATGATGCCCTGGCCGGTTTCAAAGCCGTCCATCTCGACCAGCATCTGGTTGAGGGTTTGCTCGCGCTCATCGTTGCCACCACCCAGGCCCGCGCCACGCTGGCGGCCGACTGCGTCGATTTCATCGATGAAGATGATGCAGGGGGCATGCTTCTTGGCGTTCTCGAACATGTCGCGAACCCGGGCCGCGCCCACGCCGACGAACATTTCGACGAAGTCGGAGCCCGAGATCGTGAAGAACGGCACCTTGGCCTCGCCGGCAATGGCCTTTGCAAGGAGGGTCTTGCCGGTACCGGGGGAGCCCACCATCAGCACACCGCGCGGTATGCGGCCACCCAGCTTCTGGAACTTGGAAGGATCGCGCAGGAACTCGACCAGCTCCTGGACTTCGTCCTTGGCTTCATCGCAACCAGCGACATCGCCAAACGTGATGTTGTTGTTGGATTCATCGAGCATGCGGGCGCGCGACTTGCCAAACGAGAAAGCGCCGCCGCGGCCGCCGCCCTGCATCTGGCGCATGAAGAAGATCCATACGCCGATGAGCAGGATCACCGGACCAAAGGCATAGAAGAAGCTCAGCAGGGGCGACTGGGTCTCACGCTGTTCGAATTCGAACTTGACGTTGGCATCGAGCAGGTCCTTGAAGATGCCGCGATCGAACAGGCTGCCGGTGGTACGCACCTGACCGCCATCGCCGGTCACGGCGGTGATCTCGGTCATCTCCGCCGAGGTCTCCTGGATGCGCGCGCTCTTGATGTGCCCGCTGCGCACCTCGTTGATGAACTGCGAATACGGTATCTGCTGAACGTTACCGCCAGTGCCGCGTTCGAGTTTCTGGAACACCGTGAAAAGAACGACGGCTATCACGAGCCAAATGGCGGCCTTGGCGAAGGTGCTGTTGTTCAATGTGTACTCCTGCCTGATATGGCCACCCGGTTCGATTGAGCCGGCCGGCGAAAATCGCCTGTTTCCGGATTCTAGGCTCTAATTGGCCCACTTACACCCGGGTAATACAACTGGGATTACACCCCAATATGGGGGCCGGCGCGAGGGTTTTTCAAGTCTCGCGATGCACAATCCCCGCCGCCGCCTTGGGAGAGAACGCCAGCAGGTAGGTTTCTGCCGATTCCTGCCGCGAGGCTGCCGGCTTGCGCACGAGCACCCGGGCAAAATGGCGCTTGAGTTCCTGCACGAACTGGCTATAGCCGCTCCCCTGGAACGCCTTGGTGAGAAATCTTCCATCCGCCTTGAGGTGTTCGAGGGCAAATTCCAGGGCAAGTTCCCATAAATGGGCGCTGCGGGCCGCATCCGCGGCGCCGATGCCGCTCAGGTTGGGCGCCATGTCCGACAGGATCAGATCCGCTTTTTGACCCTCAAGAGAGGCCGCCAGGGCCTCCATGACGCTGTCGTCGCGAAAATCCCCCTGGATGAACTGCACGCCGGGGATGGGATCCATGGGCAGCAGGTCCAGCGCGACCACGCGTCCGGCCAGTGCTCCGCCCCGCTGGCCCAGGCGCTCGACCACGACCTGGGTCCAGCTCCCTGGGGCGGCTCCCAGGTCGATGACGGTGGCCCCGGGGCGCAGCAGGCGGTCTTTTTCGTCGATTTCCAGCAATTTGTAGGCCGCGCGGGACCGGTAGCCGTGCTTGGTGGCGGCCTGGACATAGGGGTCGTTGATATGACGCTCGATCCAGGCCCGGTTGGAACGATGCTTGGAGAGCGGTTTTACGGCTTTTTTCTTGTCAGGCATGGCCCGGGTCCCAAGCAGCTACCATCGGGGTTTGAACGGAATCGACATGGCCGAACTCGCGCTTTCCCACGACCAGATCATCACGCTGCGCGCCAGCGCCCACGGGCTCGACCCGGTGGTGCTGATGGGCGCCGCCGGACTGAGCCCGGCGCTACTCAAGGAAATCGACCGTGCCCTGCGGTCCCACGGCCTGGTCAAGATACGCGGCGGCAAGAGCGAAAAGGCGGAACGCGAGGCCCTGTTCCTGGCAATGGCCGACCAGCTCGAGGCTGCGCGCATCCAGGTCATCGGCAACACCTTTGTGCTGTACCGGCCCGTACCCCCGGCGGAGCAAACCGAAACGCCACCGGCGCGGACCGCCAGGAAAGCCGCCAAGGGCGCCCCCAGCAAGGCAACCGGACGCAAGACCGGCAATTTCGCCCGCGGCGACGCGCAGAAGGAGCGCATCGCGGTCAAGCGGGCCACCGTGCGGGGCGCCGCGCCGCGGTCGGCGGGTCCGTCGGGATTTGGCGCCGGCAAGCGCGCTGGCGCAGCACCGCCGCCGAGAAAGCGCGCACCTGCCGGGGGAACGCGACAGCGGTAGCTGGCCGGTAGAGGTGACGGCGTTGCAATTCGGGATTTAATTGCAATTCGCAGCGCTCGTCTCCCCTCGCCCGCTTGCGGCGCGGAGCCGGGGGTTCGCGATGCACTCAATCGCGCCGGCGCAACGACCTCGGCTTGCACGCCGAAGGCCACGGGGCCGGTGCAAAGCGTCCCGAAATAAGGGTCAGCGATAGCGGACGTCGAGGATCTCGTATTCACGCTTGCCG
>CAIQGU010000436.1 GCA_903871435.1 uncultured Burkholderiales bacterium
CCGCAGGCAGCGCATCGAACTTGGACTGGATCACGGCGCGCAGTGGATTTTGCGCGCCCACCTGCTCGAGCGCCTTGGCGTAAGCGCTGCGCGCATCGGCAGCCTTGCCCTGGGCCAGCAACACGTCGCCCCGACGGTCCGATACCTCTGCGGCCAGGGCAGCGGGCGCGTCGTTGGGCAGGATCGCAAGGGCTTCGTCGCAGGCCTTTTCGTCGAGCAGCAGACCGGCCAGGCGCACGCGCGCCAGGATTACGAGTTCCTTGCTGGAGGACTTGTCGATGACCCAGTGCAACTGCGCCTTGGCAGCGGCGGCATCGCCCGCATCGAGGCTGGCGCGGGCCTGCGAAAGGGCTGCAAACGCCGCGAACGCACTCGATGCATGTTGCTGCAGCAGGGACGCTGCCAGGTCGCGGGCCTTGGCGCTGTCCTTGGCGACCACGGCTTGCCCGTACTGTTCATAGATGGCCCCGGCCGCCGCGGATTCGCGCTGCGCGTACCAGTGCCAGCCCCAGTTGCCGGCGGCAGCCGCAGCCACGACAAGACTGGCCCCGACGATCCAGTTGCCATATTTTTCGGCCCAGGCCTTCAAGGCCGAGATTTGTTCTTCCTGCTCTGCATCCAATGCCATCGCACACTTCCCTGGTTGCGTACCCGACCGGGTACGGTTGCTCAATTCATCCGCGATATCCGCACGGACCACAGCCCGGCCCTTGCCGGTTTCCTGCTAGTCGCAGCAATCGGCTCCATGCGCATGCGCGCCGAAAGCATCGACGATACGGTCCGGCAGCTCCGCCACTGGCACGCGCTGCTGCTCGCCAAACGCATCGGCCACCGGGCCGGAGCGCAGCGGCTTGACGGTGGCAGCACCGGCCGCCAGCTCGTCGCCCCCGATGATTACGGCAAATTCGGCCCCGCTGGCATCGGCCTTCTTCATCTGCGACTTGAAGCTGGCCTCCCCGGCATGGACGATGACGTCGAGTCCGGCGTCGCGCAGGCGCTCGGCCGCGCCCAATGCAAAATCATAGGTGGCGTCACCCTGGTGCAGCACGTATATGTCGGCCGCGGGGCTGTCGGCGCCGGCCTCGCCCATCAGTTCGAGGACACGCTCGACCCCGATGGAAAAACCGCACGCCGGGGTTGGCTTGCCACCGAGCAGCTCGAAGAGTCCGTCATAACGGCCGCCCCCGCAGATGGTGCCCTGCGCGCCCAGGCGGTCGGTGACCCACTCGAAGACGGTGAGATTGTAATAGTCCATGCCACGGACGAGCCGCGGGTTGATCGTGAAGGCTACGCCCTCCTGGTTGAGCAGGTGCTGCACGCGCTCGAAATGTGCCAGCGATGCCTGCCCCAGGTAATCCATGAGGCGCGGCGCGCGCTCCAGGCAGGCCTGTGTCGCGGCGTGCTTGGAATCGAGCACGCGCAAGGGATTGGTTTCGACGCGGCGCTGCGCATCGGCATCGAGCTCCGCGCGGTTTTCCTGCAAGAAGGCGATGAGGTCGCGGCGGTGGCGCTGGCGCTCCTCGGGCTGGCCCAGCGTGTTGAGCTGCAGGGCGACGGGTCCGATCTCAAGCGACTGCCAAAGACGGTTGAGCAGCAGCATCTGCTCGACCTCGACCTCGGGGCCGGAAAATCCCAAGGCCTCGGCGCCGGTCTGGAAGAACTCGCGGTAACGCCCGCGTTGCGGCCGCTCGTGCCGGAACATGGGGCCGTGATACCAGAGCCGGCACGGGCCGTCGTGCAGCAGGCTGTGCTCGATGGCCGCCCGCACCACGCCAGCGGTGTTTTCGGGGCGCAGGGTTAGCGAATCGCCATTGAGGGCGTCGGTGAAGGTGTACATCTCCTTCTCGACAATATCGGTCACCGCGCCTATGCCCCGGTGAAATACCGCCGTGGATTCGACCACCGGCGTGCGCACCTGGCGATAGCCGTAGCTGCGCAGCGCGGCCGTGGAGAGGTCCTGGAAAAGTTCCAGCACCGCCGAGGCTCCCGGCAGTACATCGTTCATGCCGCGAACGGCGCTGATCCTGGTTGTGGACATGAAAAAAACCCTATGGGATTTCCCGTATTTGACTAGCGGGCGTCAGCCGCAGGGATGCCGGCATCCGACACATAACGTGTCTGCACGTAGTCATCGACCAGCGCCTGGAACTGTTCGGCAATCGCTTCGCCCTTGAGGGTTACGGCGCGGCGGGCTTTGGAGCCAGAATCGCGGGCATCACAAAGGATTCCGGGAGCTTTTCGGATGTCGACAGCGCGGCGCACAGTTGCTCGAGCGCTGTGATGTGTTCAGCGGTGAGTGTTGCCTCCCACATCATTTCTGTGCCAGACGGGGCAGCATGAATCACGATGGGACCCGCGCAATGGATGCC
>CAIQGU010000437.1 GCA_903871435.1 uncultured Burkholderiales bacterium
CCGATCTCGCCTGCACGCGCTCCGGATGCGCAGAGCGGCAAGGCTGGGCTCACGCAGGAAGAAGTAGGCTCGCCCTTCGTAGCTCGTCCGGGGCCAAGGGCCCTGGACGAGCGTAGTAGGGCCGCGGGGGGGGTGCGGAGCGGCGGCTCCTCAAGAACTGAGGAGCCGCCCCGAATCGCCGATGATCTGGACTTCGGGTTCCAGCTGAATGCCAAAGCGCATCTGCACGCGCTCCTGCACCTCGCAGGCCAGGTCGAGAATATCGGCTCCGGTGCTGCCCCCGCGGTTGACCAGCACGAGTGCCTGGCCCTCGTAGACGCCGGCACGTGCACGCGTCACGCCGCGCAGTTCGCACGCTTCGATCATCCACGCCGCACCGATCTTGTAACGCCCACCGGCCAGCGGATAGCTGACGATGGAGGGGAAGCGCTCGATGAGGCTCGCGTGCTGCTCGCGGCTCACGACAGGATTCTTGAAAAAGCTGCCGGCATTACCCAGTTGGGCGGGGTCGGGCAGCTTGCGGCGGCGCAGGCTG
The DNA here is from genome assembly GCA_903871435.1 of uncultured Burkholderiales bacterium. GTDB lineage: Bacteria > Pseudomonadota > Gammaproteobacteria > Burkholderiales > Burkholderiaceae_F > GJ-E10. The sequence goes on from CAIQGU010000437.1 coordinate 536, forward strand.
CAGACCACGTCGAAAATATCGGCGGCGGCGGGCCGCGGGCAGGCGCGCGCGGCCAGTTCGCGCTCGAGTTCGGCGTATCCCGTGACCGGCCGCCAGGGCTGCGGCAGGCGCAGCGTGACGGCCAGCACCACGGGCAAGGTCTGCGGCCCCAACACCGTTGCAGCGCGGATCTGGCGCTTGAAGCGGCTGTCGCGGTAGCCCAGGTCGCATTGATCGGCCGGTATGTCCTGCACCATGCCACTGACCGGATCCCAGGCGTGCACGGCGTGCAGCCGTTCGGCCACCTCCAGACCATAGGCGCCGATATTCTGTATGGGGGCGGCGCCCGTGAGACCGGGTATGAGCGCGAGATTTTCCAGGCCCGGCCGACCGGATCGAACGAGGTGCTCGACGAGTTCGGCCCAGGGCTCACCGGCGGCTACGCGTATCAGGCGGGCGCCATCGATCTGGCCAAGGTCGTCGATGCCGCGCGGGCAGATGCGGACGACCAGACCGTTGAAATCGCCGGCAAACAACACATTGGATCCGCCGCCCAGGATCAGTCGCGGCAGATCGCGCACCCTGCTGTCGTCCAGCAAGCGCTGGAGGTCCGCGGCACCGGCAACCTGGGCAAACCAGCGGGCCTGCGCCTCGACACCAAAGGTGTTGAACGACTTGAGGGAAACGCGCTCCTGGAGTATGAATGGCATTGGCTGATTATAGGAATCAAACGGCTAACGGGGTCGCCCCGGGGTGGCGGGGCAGTCCTGCCAATGGCGTTTTCTTTGCGTATCAGGAGCATTTCGTGCCCAGTTTCGATGTGGTTTGCAAGCCCAACCTGGTGGAAGTCGGCAATGCCGTGGACCAGGCCAATCGGGAAATCTCCACCCGCTTCGACTTCAAGGGCTCGGACGCCCGCGTGGAGCAGAGCGACAAGGGCAAGGACTGCGAACTGACGCTCTTTGCCGATGACGACTTCAAGCTGGGACAGGTACGCGACGTTCTCATGGCCAAGATGGCCAAGCGCTCGGTGGACCTGCGTTTTCTCGACCAGGAAGCGGCCCCCGAGAAAGTGGGCATGGACAAGCGCAAGCAGACCATCAAGGTCCGTGCAGGCATTGAAAGCGCTGCGGCCAAGCGCATCGTGCAACTGGTCAAGGACAGCAAGACCAAGCTAACGGCCAGCATCAACGGCGATTCCGTCCGGGTGACGGGCGCCAAGCGCGATGCGCTGCAGGAATGCATGGGCCTGCTGCGCACCCAGGTGACGGATGTCCCCTTGAGCTTTGACAACTTCCGGGATTAACTAGCCCCGGAAAGCCGAAAATGTAAAAATACGGGGGAATATCCCTACACCACGCATATACGGGATGGATAAATTTGCTATCCTACGGATGTATGAACACCCGGTACCGCACATCCGCGCGCAACTCGTCCTACCTTTCCCGCATTACGGAAAGCTGGAAGGATACGGTGTTGACGCCCGACATCATCACGGATCGCAACTCGGTTGCGATGCTGCCGGAGCTCGCGCAAACCAAGGCCCCGGTGGATAAGCCTGCCATGATGGAGCCCCCTGCCCCCCGGATGCCGCCGCGGCCCGAAGCGTCTCCCCGCGTGGAGACGTCCATCATCGAGGCCCGCCACCCGGATATCGCCCGCGCCATCACGCTGCTGTGGGGCTTCCCCGAGATGAACCAGTATTTCGACCGTCTCTGGATGGCCGAAGGCAATCAGGGGCCCATAGACCCCGATGCCATGTCGGAACTCATGCTGCTCTCGCGGCTGCACCAGGGCATCGTTCCCCAAGGTCCGGGGCGCAGCCTCGCGGCCCTTTACGGCGGCAACCGCGTCAACGAATCCGGGGGCCGTCCACGTAATCCCTGGAGCGACGTGCCGCCGCGGCGCTAAGCGCCTGGCATTGACCGTCCAGGCCGCGGGGCTTCGTTCCCGGCGGCGCGCGAGAGTGGTAGGGTTGGCCCCCCTGGCCTTTTAGCCGCTGACCCCTCCATGACAACCAACAAAGACCAGCGTCGCCGACCCCTGCTGCTGTTTGCGGCATTCA
>CAIQGU010000438.1 GCA_903871435.1 uncultured Burkholderiales bacterium
CGGAGAGGGTGAGAATCTACAGCGACCCTCACCCGCAGAGCGGGAGAGGGTGAGAACGCCGCTTCCCCTTTGCGGGAAGCGCAGGCTCATAGGGCTTTCTTCAGCAGCTGCGCTAGCATGCGGCCGGAGCGGGCCACTTTTTCCGGGGCTGCATAGCCAAAGCCCACGACCAGCCCCCAGGCCGATGGCGTCCCGATGAAATAACGCGACAAGGCACTCACCCGCAGGCCATGCGCTGCGGCCGTCTCGGCCAGCCGCTGGTCGTCGAAGCCATCGGGCAGGCGGATCACCAGATGCAGCCCGGCGCTTTGCGAGGAGATGGATGCCGAACCGCCCAACGCCGGCTGCAGCGCCTCGATGAGCAGCGCGCGCGTCTCGGAGTAGGCCTGGCGGACCCGGCGGATGTGGGTTGCGAAGTAGCCGCGTTCCATGAACTCGGCAAGCGCGCCCTGCACGGTGAGCTGCCCGGGACGCTGCAGGTCGTACAGGGCGCTGCGGAAGGGTTGCACCAGCGCCGCCGGCACGACCATGTAGCCGATCTTGATGCCGGGAAACAGCACTTTGGAAAAAGTGCCCAGGTAGACCACGCGCTGCTCGGTGTCCAGGCCTTGCAGCGAGGCCAGGGGACGGCCGTTGTAGCGCAGTTCGCTGTCGTAATCGTCCTCGAGTATCCAGGCGCGCTCGCGCGTGGCCAGCTCCAGCACCGCGCGGCGCCGTGCCAGGCTCATGGGAATGCCCGTGGGGTACTGGTTGGAGGGCGTGAGATAGAGCAGCTTCGGGCGGCTGGCGGCCGGCGCTGCCGCCGGGTTCATGCCTTCCTGGTCCACCGGGATGGCTTCGAGCTTGAGATCGCAGGAATCGAATATGCAGCGCGCACCCCAATAACAGGGATCTTCCACCCAAACCCGGTCGCCGGCATCGGCCAGCAGCTGCGCGCACAGGTCCAGCGAATGCTGCGTCCCCGCCGTGACGATGACCTGGTCAACTTCCACCCGCACGGCGCGCGACACCCTGACGTAGTCGGCGATGGCGTGGCGCAAGGGCAGGTAGCCGCCGTTGCTGGCGTAGTCGAGCAGCTCCGGCCGTGCCAGGCGAAGCTGGCGGCTTTGCAGGCGCTGCCACTGCTTGATGGGAAACAGCGTGAAGTCGCCATCACCCCCGCAAAGCGGTTGTATCTCAAACCGGCTGCCGCCCTGGAAACTCGCCAGCCGCATGCCCCGTTGGGACAGGGGCAACGCATTGGTGGGCGCGGGCCGGCGTTCATGGTTGACCGGCACACTGCGACCGCCGCGCGGCCGCGGCGCTGCAGCTGCCTCCGCCACGAATGTTCCGCTGCCCGCGCGGGCACTGATGAACCCCTCTGCCAGCAGCCCCTCGAACGTGGACAGCACGGTATTGCGCGACAGCCCCAGTTCCCGCGCCAGCTCGCGCGTCGAGGGCAGCCGGGTCCCCGGCGGCAGCCGATGCCCCAGGATGGACTCGCGAATGGCCTGATAGAGCACCCGATACCGCGGCAAGTCGCCATCGGCATCCGCAAACGCCGCCCGCAGCAGCTCGTAAGTAGGTGTGGCCTGTCGCATCAGATTGGATCGAGGGGCGCAAGCCCGCCGAAGCTCCACCACGGTGGAGCGAAGGAGGGGGAAACTGGTTCTATCGGGATAAGCATACTGGATCTGACGGCAATACCAATTCCGGTTACACTGAACCACCGCACGTGTGGGGTTAAACGCCACGCCTCTGTCGGTGCGCAGGCCACGAACTCGCGGCGGCACGACAGCAGCAAACCGGGATAGGCAGTTTCTGCTTCCGGGGCCAAAACCCACGCTGGCTGTTCCCACCAGGGAGCAGGGCCACGCGCCGGAGTTCCACCATGTTGTCCGTTCGCTCCAAGAACTGCGCCTCGTACCTTCAGCAGACCCTCGCGCCCAGCCGGCTCGGGGACGCGGCTGTTGATGCCCGGCTACAGGAAACCGACGACCGCGTTACCGGTGCCCACGTGCGCCGCAATCGCGGTATGCGTCGAAGACGCCCCTGGCCTGGCGGCTAGCGTACTTTCATCCGTACGCGCGGTAGCGCGGGCGCTGACCACCCGCGCAGTGCTGCCCCCCCCGATAGGCAAATCAGTGCAGAGCAAAGAAGCAGCGGCCGGCCGTCATGGCAATTCACGGCCGCCCGCCTGGAGATGAACCATGAATACCCCCAATATTTCGCGCAGCAGCTTTACCGAGAAAGACCTGGAGCGCTGGCTCGACCAGAACCGCATCAGCGAGATCGAGTGCCTGGTGCCCGATCTGGCCGGCGTGGCCCGCGGCAAGATCCTGCCCCGCGAGAAGTTCACCGAGGACCGCGGCATGCGCATGCCCGAGGACATCCTCGCCATGACCATCAACGGCGACCGCCCGGGCTCCGACCCGGGCTATCGCGCGGTAATCGCCGCCATCGACCATGACCTCGTGCTGCGCCCCGACCCCACCACGGTTTGCGTGGTGCCCTGGGCGAGCGACCCTACCGCCCAGGTAATCCATGATGCCTTCCGCAGCGACGGCAGCCCGGCCGAGTTCACGCCGCGCTCGGTGCTGCGCCGCGTGATCCAGCAATACACCGACCGCGGCTGGGCGCCGGTGGTGGCGCCCGAGCTCGAGTTCTACCTTGTGGCCAAGAACGCCGATCCCAATATGCCGCTCACGCCGCCCATCGGCCGCAGCGGTCGTGCTGAGACCGTGCGCCGCGCCTACAGCATCGACGCGGTGAACGAGTTCGATCCGCTCTTCGAGGACGTCTACGACTACTGCAAGGCGATGGAGCTGGACGTTGACACCCTCATCCACGAAGTGGGCGCGGGCCAGATGGAAATCAACTTCCTGCACGGCGACCCGTTGCAGCTCGCCGACCAGACCTTCTATTTCAAGCGCACCATGCGCGAGACGGCGCTGCGCCATGGCATGTACGCCACCTTCATGGCCAAGCCCATGGAAGGCGAGCCCGGCTCGGCCATGCACATTCACCAGAGCCTGATCGACAAGGAAACCGGCCGCAACATCTTCTCCAATCCGGACGGCAGCCCCTCGAAGATTTTCAATCACTACCTTGCCGGCCTGCAGAAATACATGCCCGCGGGCATGGCGCTGGTGGCTCCCTACGTGAACTCGTACCGGCGCATCGTGCGCCACGGCGCGGCGCCCATCAACGTGCAATGGGGGCACGACAATCGCACGGTGGGGTTCCGAATCCCCGGCGCTACACCCGACAACCGCCGGGTGGAGAATCGCGTGATCGGCGCCGACGCCAATCCCTACCTGTCGATCGCCATCACCCTGGCCTGCGGCATGCTGGGCATCGAGGAGCAGCTCGAGCCCACGCCGGAGAGCGTGGGCAGCGCCTATGCCTTGGACTACGAACTGCCCCGCAGCCTGTCGGAGGCCATCACCGAGCTGCGCGACAGCAAGTCCCTGCATCGCGCGCTGGGCCAGGCATTCATCAATATCTACACCTCGGTCAAGGAACTCGAGTACGCCGAGTTCATGAAAGTGATCAGCCCCTGGGAGCGGGAGTACCTGCTGCTGCACGTTTGAGTGGATTTGGCCGCGCGCTCCCTCACCCCTGGCCCCTCTCCCGGAGGGAGAGGGGAAGTGGTCGGAGGTGTTCAGGGGCGTGCCAATTGACATGTGTTGGAAGGATGGAAACATGAGCACCCTGGAAACCGGCATCAACACGGCCTATGACACCGCCGCCCTGCAGCGCGAGGACAGCGGTCACTTCCTGCATCCGTTCACCGACCACAAGGCGCTGGCCGGCATGGGCGCCCGCGTCATGGTTCGTGGCGACGGCATCTACGTCTGGGACAGTGAGGGCAAAAAGATCCTCGATGGCATGTCGGGCCTGTGGTGCGTCAACGTGGGCTACGGCCGCAAGGAGCTGGCCGAGGCGGCCTACAAGCAGCTGTTGCAACTGCCGTTCTACAACAGCTTCTTCAACACCGCCAATGTGCCCGCAATCAAGCTCGCCACGGCCATCACCCAGGTCGCCCCCGAGGGCTTCCAGCACGTGTTCTACACGGGCTCAGGCTCGGAGGGCAACGACACGGTGGTGCGCATGGTGCGCCGCTACTGGGATATCGAAGGCCAGCCGCAGCGCAAGGTCATCATCAGCCGCCACAACGCCTACCACGGCAGCACCGTGGCAGGCGCCTCGCTGGGCGGCATGCAGGGCATGCACGAGCAGGGCGACCTGCCCATTCCCAACATCGTGCACATCGATCAGCCCTACCACTTCGAGAACGGCCGCGACCTGCCGGCCGAAGAATACGGCCTGATCGCGGCACGCAAGCTGGAAGAAAAAATCCTCGAGCTCGGTCCCGAGCGCGTTGCGGCCTTCATCGGCGAGCCCGTACAGGGCGCCGGCGGCGTGATCATCCCGCCGTCCACCTATTGGCCGGAGATCCAGCGCATCGTCGACAAGTACGGCATTTTGTTGGTGTCCGATGAAGTGATTTGCGGGTTTGGCCGCCTGGGCCACTGGTTCGGCGCGCAGCGCATGGGCAGCCGGCCCGACCTCATCACGTTCGCCAAAGGTGTTACCTCAGGCTACATCCCCATGGGCGGCGTGCTGGTGGGCGGCCGCATCGCGCGCACGCTCATCGACAAGGGCGGCGATTTCAACCACGGCTTCACCTACAGCGGGCACCCGGTGGCCTGCGTGGTCGCGCTGGAAAACCTCGCCATCCTGCAGCGCGAGCGCCTGGTGGAGAAGGTGCGCGACGAGACGGGGCCCTACCTCAAGGAGAAGTTCGAGGCGCTGGCCGAGCACCCACTCGTGGGCCTGGCCGAGGCCTGCGGACTGGTTGCGGGCCTGGTACTCGTGAAAAACAAGAAACCCATCGAGACCTTTGATCCCAACCTGGGCGTGGGCATGGTGTGCCGCGGCCACATGTTCCGCAACGGCATGATCATGCGCGCCGTGGGCGATCGCATGATCATCGCGCCGCCACTGGTCATCACGCGCGGGCAGATCGACGAGATGATCGCGCTGATCCGCCACTGCCTGGACGAGACCTACAAGGACGTCAAGGCGCGCGGCTGGATCTAAGGCTGCTTACTGGGCAACTCGCCACCTGACTCCCTCTCCCGCGTGCGGGAGAGGGCAGGGGTGAGGGCAGTTGCAAGCCGAACTCAGCGACCTGACAGCTACACCCTCCACAGCTTCCAGCCGTCAGAACGTGCCGGCATCGACATCCCGGATGAAGCCGATCAGGCCGTCCATATAGGTCTTCTGGTCGTCGTAAATCGCCATGTGCGTGCCCTTCGGGCAGTACAGGTAGCGCCCCTTCTTCACGGATTTGGCGATCTTTTCCATCTGCGCCGGCTCCATCGTGTCGTACCGCGCGCCGATGGCCAGGGTGGGCACGGTGATTTCGTGCAGGTCGGCCGTGCGGTCCCATTTTTCCAGCTTGCCGCTGGCACCCATCTCGCTGGGGCCCTGCATGGGTATGTAGATTTTCTTGTTGAGCTTGGCAAAGGCGCGCGTCACGGGGTCCGGCCACTGGTCCGGCGGCATGCGCAGGATGTGCTCGACATAGAAGTTGCTCATCAGCAGTTCTTCATAGCGCGGATCGTCATATTTCTTTTGCGCTTCCAGGTCGAGGATCTCCTTGAGAACCTTCTGGTCCATCGCGGGCATCAGCACCTGTTTCGCGTAGCGGTTGTATTCGGGGATGCTCGCGACCATGTTGGAGATGATCAGGCCCTTGAGGTTCTGCTGGTACTTGAACGCGTATTCCAGCGCCAGTATTCCGCCCCACGAATGGCCCAGCAGGTAAAAATTGTCGTGATTCAGGTGCAGCGCAACGCGCACCTGCTCCACTTCCTCGACAAACCGCGGCAGGTCCCACAGCGAGGGGTCGTCGGGCTGGTCGCTGTAGGCGGAACCCAACTGGTCGTAGTAGTAGTACTCGATGCCGGCGCCAGGGAAATAGCTGTCCAGTGCCTCGAAATATTCATGTGTCGCCGCCGGGCCGCCGTGCACCAGCAGCACCTTGATGCGCGGATTGTTACCCACCCGCTTGGTCCAGACGCGGAACTCCCCCTTGGGTGTCTTGATTTTCACCAGCTTCACGCCGCCCGAGAGAACGTCGTCACGGCCCGCCGTATCGAAGTACGGTGCCGGCGTGCCCGGCGGCGTGGCAGCGGCAGCCCCTGCCTGGAGCAGCCATCCGGCAAGGGCAGCGGTGATCATGCGATGGGCGGTAACAGACATGGAGGTCCACCTCTTTTGTTGAGCGGCGCGATTCACCATGAACCGCAGCGGCGCCAGTCTAGCCAATCCGGCCGCCGCTGGGGCGGTCTGCAAATAGCGCTTTGCACGGCCGAGTCGCCGGCATTTCCTGCTCGTGCCGCCGGCGGCCTGCCCGTTGCCGCCGAAGTGCGCGACAATGCGCGGTCAAGCCTGAGACCTCCCCTGTTGGATACCCACCTGCTGCCCACGCTCGACCCCCCAAGCTCACCCATGGCCGTGCTGCGCAGGGTGTTCGGCTACTCTGCCTTTCGCGGCGAGCAGGGTCAGATCGTCGATCACCTCGTGGCCGGTGGCGATGCCCTGGTGCTCATGCCCACGGGTGGCGGCAAGTCCTTGTGTTACCAGATCCCCTCCCTCGTGCGCCGGGGCACCGGCATCGTCATCTCGCCCCTTATCGCGCTCATGCAGAACCAGGTTGATGCCCTGCGCGAACTGGGCGTTCGGGCGGCGTATCTCAATTCCACGCTCGACTGGGACGCTGTCAAGCAGGTGGAAAGCGCGCTGCGCCGGGGCGAGCTCGATCTGCTTTATGTAGCCCCCGAACGACTGCTCACCGACCGCTGCCTGGCCCTGCTGGGCGGCGTGGACATTGCGCTCTTCGCCATCGACGAAGCCCATTGCGTGTCGCAGTGGGGGCATGATTTCCGGCCCGAATACAGCGCGCTGTCCGTGCTGCACGAACGCTGGCCCCAGGTGCCGCGAATTGCCCTAACGGCAACCGCTGACGCCGCCACCCGCGCCGAAATCATCGAAAAACTGGGCCTGGACGCCGCGCGCGTGTTCGTTTCCAGCTTCGACCGTCCCAACATCCGCTACCGCATCGTCGAAAAAGACGACGCCCGCCGCCAACTGCTGCAGTTCATCCAGGAAGAACACGGCGGTGACGCCGGCATCGTCTATTGCCTGTCGCGCGCCAAGACGGAAGAAACGGCCCAGTTCCTGGTGTCGCACGGCATTGCGGCGCTGGCCTATCACGCCGGCTTGGAGGCCGCCACGCGCAGCGCCAATCAGGCGCGCTTCCTGCGCGAAGATGGCATCGTCATGACCGCCACTATTGCCTTTGGCATGGGCATCGATAAACCCGACGTACGGTTTGTGGCGCACCTGGATCTGCCCAAGTCCGTTGAAGGCTATTACCAGGAAACCGGCCGCGCGGGCCGCGATGGCCTGCCGGCCGACGCCTGGATGGTCTACGGCCTGCAGGACGTGGTCCAGCTGCGCCGCATGATCGACGAATCCGGCTCCGACGAAGCCTACAAGCGGCTCTCCGGCGCCAAGCTCGATGCCATGCTGGGGCTGTCGGAAACCAGCGAATGCCGGCGCGTGGTGCTGCTGGCGTATTTTGGCGAGCAGTCCGCGCCCTGCGGCAACTGCGACGTCTGCCTGGAACCTCCGGAGCTCGTCGACGGCACCGTGCCCGCGCAAAAGCTGCTCTCGTGCGTATACCGCCTGTGGAAAGAGCGCGGCCAGCGGTTCGGGGCAGGGCAGGTGATCGATATCCTGCGCGGCAAGGCCACGGAAAAAGTCAGCAAATGGCGCCACGATGAACTGTCAGTCTTCGGCGTGGGTGCGGATCTGTCCGAGTCGGCCTGGCGCGGCGTGCTGCGCCACCTCATCGCCCTGGGCGTGCTGCAGGTGGATCACGAGTCCTACGGCACGCTGGTGCTCACCGATGCCAGCCGCGCCGTGCTCAAGGGCGAGCGGCGGCTGCAGCTGCGCCGCCAGACCCTGCAGGGGACCACCCGCACCGCGCGGGTGCCGCGGGCCACGACTGCTGCAGTTGCCGCGTTGGGCGGGGACGCCGGCGCGCGCTTCGAGCGCTTGCGGGCGTGGCGGGCGGCCACGGCCCGTGAACATGGCGTGCCCGCCTACGTGATCTTCCACGATGCCACGCTGCGCGAGATCGCCCAGCGCGAACCCCAGTGCCTGGACGACCTGGCGGAAATCAGCGGTGTGGGAGCGCGCAAGCTGGAATCGTATGGCGCGTCCATCCTGGAACTGCTCGGTCAGGCCTAGCGCGTACGGTACGTCCTTTTTATCCGAGCGGGTTTCGACCCGTCCGGGTTCAGGCTGACAAGGCGCTCACGGCGCTCACGCCGCTCACTTTTTCCCCTCACGACGCAACAGCTCTGCTTTGCGCTCGATTCCCCAGCGATAACCCGAGAGATCGCCATCGCTGCGCACCACGCGGTGGCAGGGCACCGCCACGGCCACGGTATTGGTGGCGCAGGCCCGGGCGACGGCGCGCGCTGCGCTGGGCTGTCCGATCGCGGCGGCCACGGCGCTGTAGCTGCGCGTCTGGCCGCTGGGAATCTCCCTCAGGGCCTGCCAAACCCGGCGCTGGAAGACGGTTCCCTGGATGTCCAACGGCAGGTCGAGCAGACCCTTTGGCTGGTCGATGTACGCCAGCACCTGGCCCAGCCAACGGCGGAAGTCGGGATCGCCGGGTTCGAACTCGGCCTGGGGAAAGCGCGCACGCAGCCGCTCGATCAGCGTCTGGCCCGAGTCGCCGAACTCGATCGCGCACACCCCCTTGGGCGTGGCTGCCACGATGATCACGCCCAACGCACAGGGCTCCACCGCGTACCGGATGCGCTGGCCAACGCCGCCCTGGCGGAAGACCGCCGGCGCCATGCCGAGCGCCGCCGTGCCCTTGTCATAGAAGCGGCCGGAGGAATTGAAGCCGGCGTCGAAAATCGCCTCGGTCACGGTTTGCGCTGTCGACAGGGAGGCATGCAGTCGGCGGGCGCGCACCGCATCAAAATAGCGCTTGGGTGTGAGCCCGGTAACCTGCTTGAAGCTGCGATGGAAATGGTGGGGGCTCAAGCCCGCGCCGCGCGCCAGCTCGGCCAGCGCAAGCCCGGATTCGCTGGCCTCCAGCCGCCGGCACGCAGCCTCGACGGCTTCGGTGCGCTGCAGCTCCATGCTCAAGCCTTCGGGCTTGCAGCGCAGACAAGCGCGATAACCATCAGCGCGGGCGGCGCCCGTGGTTTCGTAGAACAGGACGTTTTTGCGCTTGGCCATGCGCGACGGGCAGGAGGGACGGCAAAAGATGCCAGTGCTGCGCACGGCGTACACGAACTGGCCGTCGAAGTGCCGGTCGCGCGCTGCTACCGCAGCCCAGCGTTGCGCCTCGATGGTAGCGTCGGTCGCGGGTACCACGACGGCATTCGGGCGCGCGGTTAAGCGATTTGCCGACATCGCGTTGGAAGGGGTTACGTGTTCCATGCTGCCTCCGGGAAAGGGGGGGTGGTAAGCAGTATCGGCAAACCCAATCCCGGTGGCACTGCGAATCTTGCGGTTGAATTGTCCAGCCTGCCGCTTTTCGCGGCCCGGTCAGCGCAGCGCGCGGCCGCGCGTATCGAACAGCAGCTTCACGTCCGCCGGATGCGTGCAGGCGTGCAGCTGGTCGCGGAACTGCGCATCCGAAAACATCTGCGAGGCCTCGCCCAGGATGCGCAAATGCACTTCGGTGGCGGCCTTGGGCACCAGGATGATGAACGCGTCTTCCACGGGCTTGTCATCGGGGGCATCGAAGGCGATGGGGGTTGCCAGGCGCAGATAGGCAATGCGGATCTGGTCCAAATTATCGATGCGCGCGTGCGGAATAGCGACGCCCTGGCCCATGGCCGTGGAGCCAATCTGCTCGCGATGCAGCAGGCCGCGCAACACCAGTTCACGGCCGATGCCGTGCACCCATTCCATGTGCTGGCCAACGGCTTCCAGCAGTTCCACCTTGCCCGCAGCCTTGACGTCGAGCAGGATGTCGCGCGGCGCCAGCATTTCGGCCAGCGTGCGTTTGTCCGGCTTGCCATCCGTAGCGGCTTGACGGCGACCAAACCCGATCATGTCACTCATGAAAGTCCTGAAATAGATAAAGGCGGACGAAGCCATGGCGTGGCCCAGGGGAAGCGGACGGCAGCGTCATTGTAGGGAATTCAGTGGGCTTCTGGCGCCGAGGCGCTGTAGACGACGCTCCCGCCCACCACGGTTTCCAGTACCCGCGTAGCGGCGATATCGTCTGCGGCAACGGTGAGGGGGTCACGGTCGAGCACGATGAGGTCGGCGAATTTGCCCACTTCAAGCGAACCTGTCTCCCGGTCTTCGTGCAGTTCGTAAGCGGCGTTGATGGTCGCCGCGCGCAGCACCTTGTCCCGCGTAAGGCCGGGATCGTCTCCCAGCCGTCCGCGGTATTGAGGTGCGACATCGGGGGCGTTGGTACGCGTGACACCGACCTTGAACGCAAACCACTCGTTGAGCGCATCGACGGGCCAATCGCTGCCAAATGCAATGCGCGCGCCCGCGGCGTCCAGAAAACCTGCGGGCTCGAGGATGCGCATCCGCTCCGGGCCGAAATAGTCGGTCAGCCCCAAGGTATCGCCGGCAGGCTTGCCCCACTGTAATGAAAGAACCGGGATCACGCCGAGGGCTGCAAAGCGCGGATAGTCGGAACGCGCGACGATCTCGTCGTGCGCGATGGCCGGCCGGATGTCCACCCCGGGAACGGAGCGGCGCAATGCGGCAACGGCATCGAGCCCTGCACGCACCGCGGCATCGCCGTCGGCGTGGAGGTGCGGGTCGATGCCGGCGCGGCCCAGGGCGACGAGGGCGGTTTCAAGCGCCTGCGGCGGAAAGTAGACCTCCGGTCCGTGGCTCGTGCCTTCCACCCAATGGGGATCGGTGGGCGTACCTGAATTGCGCCGGTAGGGGTCGATCACGGCACCGGTCATCGCCGGGGCGGAAATGACGCCATCGAGAAACAATTTGGCGTTGCGTACGGTGATGCCGGGCGCCACGGTCAACGCGCCGTCGTCGAATTTTGCCCGCAGGGCCAGCACGCGTGCTATGGCGGCGTCCAGAGTGGCAGCCTCTGAGGGCTCGATGGGCGGCGCGAAATGCGCCCGCGCGGTCAGCTGGCCGGCCTTGCGCAGGGCCGAGAAGGCAGCAAGATCCTGGGGCATGCCCACAGCGTCGAGAAAGCTGGTTACGCCCTGCTGGCGCAACGCTGCCAGGGCGGCTGAGGCCGCCTTGACATCGTCCTGCGCCGAGGGTTGCGGTATGAGCGTGTCAAAAACGGCAAACGCGGCATCCTCGAGCAGGCCGCTGGGCGTCCCGTCGGCGTCGCGCCAGATTTTGCCGCCGGTCGGATCGGGCGAGCCCTTCACGATTCCGGCAAGTGCAAGAGCCCGCGAATTGGCCAGAACCGTATGACCAAAGGAAGAACGCACGATCACAGGCCGCTTGGTGTGCAGGGCGTCCAAGGTGGCTCGGCTGGTGCGTACGCCGGCGGGCTGCATGCTCTCCTGGAACCAGTTCACCACTTCCAGCCAGCCGTCCGGTTCGCGCGCTGCAGTCCGATCCAGGCAGTCCTGCACGCCCTGCTGCAGGCGGGCAACCGTCAGAGCCGCATAGTTCAAGTTGCACATGAGCAGCGACTGGCCTGCCGACAGCGGATGCAGATGGCCATCGACCAGCCCCGGCATGACGAAACGTCCCGCGAGATCGATACGCGTGGTTTTCGGCCCCACGTAGGGGCCCAGGCCGGAGGCGTTGCCGACATAGACGATGATGCCGTCGCGGATCGCCAGGGCCGAGGCGTTGGCATGCTGGTTGTCCGCCGTGAATATCGTGCCGTTTTCATAGGTGCGATCGGCCGGCGTTGCTACCGCTGCGGGCGCGGGTACGGGCGATGCAGCAAGAGCCCCCGCTGGCGCGGCCAAGAAACCCGCAGCCAGCCATCCGCGAACGGCAGTTGTTGCCAGCATGGTCTTGAGCGCCGCCATCCACCACGTCAGGGGCGGCGCTGCCGGTAACCAACGCAGGCGCTTAGCCACGCGCAGCGTCCTCGTAACCGGTGAGCACGTTGACGGCATTCACGCCCACGGCATCGACGGCGTAGCCGCCCTCGAACACAAACAGGGTGGGGCGCCCCAGCGCGCCGATGCGCTCGCCCATGCGCAGGTAGTCCTCGCTGCGCAACTTGAAGCGCGAGATGGGGTCTTCCTCGAAAGTGTCCACGCCCAGGGAAACGATGATGGCGTCGGGCCGGTAAGCCTCCGCAACGCGGCAGGCGGCATCGAGCGCCGGGCCGTAGGTGTGCCAGGCCGTGCCGTGTGGCAGCGGAAAATTGTGGTTGTGGCCGCGGCCTTCGCCTTCGCCCAGCTCGTCGGCATAGCCCAGGAAGTTGGGGTATTCCACCAGGGGATCGCCGTGCAGCGAGACGAAGCTCACGTCGCCCCGCTCATAGAAGATGGACTGGGTGCCATTGCCGTGGTGGTAGTCCACGTCCAGCACCAGGATACGGGCGGCGCCATGGTCGCGCAGGTATTGCGCCGCGATGGCCGCGTTGTTGAGATAGCAATAGCCGCCCATCATGCCGGCGGCCGCATGGTGGCCCGGCGGACGGCACAGCGCAAACGCGGCCTTGTCCCCCTGCACCATCCGATCGGCCGCCGTCAGTGCAACCTGCGCGGACTGGTAGATGGCGGTCCAGGTGCCGGCCGTGATGGGTACGCCCGCATCCATCGAGTAATAGCCCATCTTGCCGTCGATGCTCTGGGGCACGCGGTCGGTGCGCAGTCCGCGCACCGGCCAGACGAGCGGCAGCGCGTCATGCGTGCGGCCCAGCGCGGTCCATTCACTCCAGGCGTCCTGCAGGAACTGCACGAAGGGCGCTTCGTGGATGGCTTCTATGGGGGCGCGGCCAAAGTCGCGCGGCGCCAGCACTTCCCCCAGGCCCACGGCCCGCACCCGCGCGAGCACTGTATCGGCCCGCTTGGGCATCTCGAAGCAGGGCTTCATCTCGCCGTCGATGAGTTCTACCTTGCCATGGTGCAGGCGGTGCGTATCGCTGTAGATCGTCTTCATGCCAGTCCTTCGTTTACGTGTCGCCCAGCTCCATGGCGGGCGGTGTTCTGCGCAGTCCGCGCGTGATGATAAGCAGGTACGCGGCGCCGGTTGCCAGCCAGGCAAGGCCCACGATCATGCTCTGCGCCTGCAGGCTGGTCCAGAGCCATGCCGTCAGCGCGCAGCCGCAGGCCGGCAACATGCCATACAGCAGCAGCGCGCGCCCGGTGCGCTGGCGCTGGTCGATGAGGTAGTGCTTGATCACCGACAGGTTCACGGCGGAAAAAGCCACCAGGGCACCGAAGCTGATCATCGACGCCAGCGTTCCCAGGTCGATCCAGATCGCCAGCAGGGAAAGCGCCGAGACGACCAGTATGGCCAGCACGGGTGTTCCGTAACGCGCCGACAGTGCCCCGAACAAATGCGGCAGCATGCCCACGCGGCCCATGGTGTAGAGGATGCGCGACACCGAAGCCTGCGAGGTGAACGCCGAACCGAAGGCGCCAGCACAGTAGGCCGCGACAAAAAACGCGCTCAGGAAATGACCGCCGGCACGTGCCATGACGTCCACGGATGCGTTGTCGGCAAAGCCGCAGGCACTGTCGAGAGCAGGCAGGCAGGTGGGCCGCGGCAGCACCAGGTTGGCCACGTAGGCAAGGATGACGAAAAGCAATCCTCCCCCCAGCGTTACGAACATCACCGCGCGTGGGATATCGCGCGTGGGGTCAGAGGCTTCCTCGGCCATGGTGCTGACGGCGTCAAAACCCAGGAAGGACAGGCACAGCACGGCCGCGCCCGCCAGCAGGGGCGCGAGGCCGATGGCCGGATCGATGCCGGCGGCGGCGTAGCCGTGCCCGCCCGTGAAGGGTGCCCAGAGATCGACCGGGCCGGCGCCGGCAAGATGCCGGAACGACAGCGCGAAGAACACGACGATGAAGACGGCCTGCGCAGCAATCACCACGAAATTGGCGCGGGCGATGGACTTGATGCCGACCACATTGAGTACGCTCACCAGCACGATGCAGCCCAGTATGAAGACCCAGAGCGGAACCGTTGGAAACTCGGTGTTGAGATAGATCGCGATCACCAGGTAGTTGATCATCGGCAAGAAGAGGTAGTCGAGCAGCAGTGCCCAGCCGGCCAGAAAACCGATGGATGCGCCGAAGGTGTTGCTGGCGAAGCTGAATGCGGACCCCGCCGCCGGAAACACCTTGCCCATGACCGCGTAGGACCAGGCCGTGAACAGCATCGCCGCCAGCGTCAGGCAGTACGCCATGGGAAGGCGGCCACCCGTCTGCAGGCTGACCAGTCCATACGTGGTGAAGACGGTGAGCGGAACGAGGTAGACCAGGCCAAAAAGCACCAGCCCCGGCAGACCGAGCACCCGGCGCAACCGGGCCGAAGTGCTGGTGCGGGCAGTTGGATCGGGAACCGCTGCTGTCATGCCGGACTTTCCGCTATGGCCCGAAGTTGCTCATATTTGCGTACGAATTTGCGCGCGAATGTGCGTGTGCAGTCGTGTGTGCAGTTACGCACGCAGCTTCCCGCGGAGCGCTGCGAGCTGCGGGTTAGTGTAGCCCTGCTGGACCGGCGGCCCGCGCCAGATCAGTGGCGCACGGCCTGATAGTCCATATCCACGCCATCGGCGATCTGGCGGTGAACGCCTCACTCGATCCTTTCGAGGCTGCCGGTCAGGCGCCGAGCGCATACACTTACATTCCTGGAAACCGTACCCGGCGCCGCGCGCACGTTTCAGCCTGAACGCGAGCCGCATTCTTGAGAGGAAAACATGGCGACGATTTCTTTGGCGGCGCTGCAGTTTCGCCATACGTGGAACCGCGACGAGAACATTGCCACCGCGGAACGGCTGGTGCGCGAGGCCGCCCGCCAAGGCGCCAATGTGGCATTGATTTCCGAGCTC
>CAIQGU010000439.1 GCA_903871435.1 uncultured Burkholderiales bacterium
CAGATGCCCGCCTGTTCGCAGGCAAAAAAACTGCCCGTGCGCCCGAATCCCACCGCGATCTCGTCGGCGATCAGGTGCACGCGGTACCGGTCGCACAAGGCGCGCACTTCCCTCAGGAAGAGCGGATCGTGCATGGCCATGCCGGTTGCACACTGCACCAGGGGCTCGACGATCACGGCAGCTATGGCCCCGGCCCGCTCTGCCAGCAGTCGGCCAATGTCGGCCGCCGCGCGGCGGGCTGGCGCCTCCGGACCTTCCCCGGCCGCTGCCAGGCGTGCATCCGGGCTGGCAGTGACGTGCGCAGCGTGCAGGAGGCTGGAATAGACGTCGCGGAAAATCGGCACATCGGTCACGCCGAGCGCGCCCAGTGACTCGCCGTGATAGTCGCCGCGGATGCACACGAACTCGCGCTTGCCCGCCTGACCCGCGTTGCGCCAGGCGTGATGGCTCATCTTGAGCGCGATCTCCACGGCGGAAGCGCCATCGGAGCCATAAAAGCAATGGCCCAGGGCATTGCCGGTGAGCGCGGCGAGCCGCTCGGAGAGCTCCACCACGGGCGCATGGGTACAGCCGGCCAGCATGGCGTGCTCGAGCAGCCCCATCTGCTCGGTGATGGCAGCGGCGATGCGCGGATTGGCATGACCAAAGAGGTTCACCCACCAGGAACTGACCCCATCGAGCAGGCGATGCCCGTTGGTTTCTATCAGCCAGGGCCCTTCGCCGCGCGCCAGTTCTATCAGTGGCACCTTCTCGTGGACCTGCATCTGGGTACACGGATGCCAGACCGCCCGCAGGCTGCGGGCCTGCAGGGAATCCGACCCGAGGTCATTCATGGAAATCTCCGGCAACAGCAATAAGGCAGGTCCCGATTATGCGGGTTGCGCGGCCGCCTTGCGCTGAGCCTTGCGACTGGCCTTCTCCCGCGCTGGTACCCGCGCCGCGCGCTGCCATCGCGGACGTGGCGCGCTCCTACTGTACCCACTCCAGGCTGCGGCGAACCGCGCGTCGCCAGTCGTACAGCAGCGCGGCGCGCTGGTCCTCGCCCCACTGCGGCTCGAAAACCCGCTCGCTTTGCCAGAGCGCCGACAGCTCGCCGGTATCGCTCCAGAAACCCACGGCCAGGCCCGCCAGAAATGCGGCACCCAGCGCCGTGGTCTCGATACAGCGCGGACGCACGACGGGCACGCCCAGCAGGTCGGCTTGCAATTGCATCAGCAGGTTGTTGGCGGATGCCCCGCCATCGACCCGCAGTTCGCTCAATTGGGCGCCGCCGGCGCGCAAGGCCTGGAGCAGTTCCGTGGACTGCAGCGCGATCGCCTCCAGCGCAGCGCGGGCAATATGCGCGCGTGTCGTGCCGCGCGTGAGGCCCAGCAGGCTGCCGCGCGCGTTCGGGTCCCAGTACGGTGCGCCCAGCCCCGCAAAGGCGGGGACGAGGACCACGCCGCCGGTGTCGGGCACCTGCGCTGCCAGTGTTTCGATTTCGGCGGCCGAGCCGATGATGCCCAGCCCGTCGCGCAACCATTGCACCACGGCGCCGCCGGCAAAGACACTTCCCTCGAGCAGATAGTTGCTCGTGCCGTCGGCCAGCCGCCACCCGACGGTTGCCAGCAGCCCCTTGCCCGGTTGGGGCGGTGTACTGCCCGTCTGCAGCAGCAGGAAACACCCGGTTCCGTAGGTGTTCTTGGCCATGCCCCGAGCGAAGCAGGCCTGCCCGAAGGTGGCCGCCTGCTGATCGCCGGCCATGCCGGCGATGGCGATCGGCGCACCGAACCACTCGGCCGAGGAATTGCCAACCACCCCGCTGGAGTCGACGATCCGCGGCAGCACGCCGGGCGGAATGCCAAACCACGCCAGCAACTGCGGGTCCCAGTCGAGGGACTGCAGGTTGAGCAGCTGGGTGCGCGAGGCATTGCTGACGTCGGTGGCATGCGCGGTTCCGCCCGTGAGCCGGGCGACCAGCCATGCATCCACGGTGCCCACGGCCAGCTCGCCGCGGTCCGCCCGCTGGCGTCCCTGCGGAACATGATCGAGCAGCCAGGCTATCTTGGTGGCGGAGAAGTAGGGATCGAGCAGGAGTCCGGAGCGCTGGCGGATGTCCGCTTCGAGGCCGCGCTCACGCAGGCGGGCGCAATCTGCCGCGGTGCGGCGGTCCTGCCAGACACTGGCGTTGGCCAGCGCGCGGCCCGAGGCGCGCTCCCAAAGCACCGTGGTTTCGCGCTGGTTGGCGATGCCGATGGCCGCCACATCCCGTGCGCTGGCGCCGGCCATGCGCAGGGCCTCCCTTGCGCAAGCCAACTGACCCTGCCATATCTGCTCCGGATCGTGTTCCACCCAGCCGGGCTGCGGATAGTGCTGCGGCAGCTCGCGCTGGGCCATGGCCACCGTGCGACCCTGACGGTCGAAGACCAGGGCCCGCGAGCTCGTGGTGCCCTGGTCCAGGGCAAGCAGGTAGGGTCCTGGGGCAGTCCCGCTGGTTGTCATGTGGGTCTCCAAGTGTGGCTCGGCCCGCAACCGCCCACGGAGACGGTGCAGGGGCTGCCGCTCGACCGGCCTAGCCGAGACCTGAGGGGCCGGTCGAGCACAAATAAGGCGTAAAGGTGCACGGTATTCCCCCGTTCGGATGATGCCCGGCTCCGATCTACTGCAAGCCTTGGGCGGCGCGCGGCGCGCACCCATTTCCTCGGGCAAGAGCCATGCGCATGCAAGTCAGCGAACAGGGTGACGAAGTCTTCATCGAACTCTCCGGTGTTGCCGGGCGCCACCAGCGCATCCTGCAGGCGCTTACCCAGGGTCCGCTGGCGGCCGGCCGCGACGAGGGCGGCAGCGCGGCGGCGCTGGAGACCGCGGATATCAGCGTGCGCGTCGGCGCAGACGAGATGCACATCCGCCTCAAGAGACGATCGGGCCGTATCCTGGAAGCGCTCTCCATTTATCGTTACCTGCGACACCAACTGGTGGAACTGGGAAACACCCCGGCGCATGCCATCGGCATCGGGACTGCCGGCACCTCGACCGCCGGCGCTGCAAGCGCGGGCGTTGCAACCGCCTGACATCCTGCTCAAGCCTGCGCGCGCAATTCCCGCCGCAGGATCTTGCCCACTGGAGACTTGGGCAGCTCGTCGCGAAATTCGATGATCCGCGGCCGCTTATAGCCGGCCAGGTTGTCGTGGCAGTAAGCCACCAGCGCCGACTCCTGCAGTGCCGCGTCCTTGCGCACCACGAACAGTTTCACGGCCTCGCCGGAGTGCTCGTCCGGGACGCCGATGACGGCGCATTCCATCACGCCGGGAAAAGCCGCCACGACATCCTCGACCTCGTTGGGATAGACGTTGAACCCCGAGACCAGGATCATGTCCTTCTTGCGGTCGACGATGCGCGTATAGCCGTTTGCATCCATGACTCCGATGTCGCCCGTGCGCAGGAAACCTTCCGCGGTCATCACCTTGGCCGTCTCGTCGGCGCGCTGCCAGTAACCCGCCATCACCTGCGGGCCGCGAATGGCAATTTCTCCGGGCGTTCCCGGCGGCAGGCGCCCGCCGCTGTCGTCGACGATGGCCACTTCGGTGGATGACACGGGCAGTCCGATGGTCCCGGTGTAGCGATCGGTGTCCGACGGATTGCAGGTGGCCAGCGGCGATGTTTCCGACAGGCCGTAGCCCTCGCAGATCGGGCAGCCAGTGAGCGCCAGCCAGCGCTCGGCGACCGCGCTCTGCACCGCCATGCCACCGCCACCGGACAGCACCAGCGCGGAAAAATCCAGGGTGCGGAATTCGGCGTTGTTGGCCAGCGCATTGAACAAGGTATTTACGGCGGGAAAGACATGGAACCGGACCCCGCGCAGCGCGGCCACCACCGAGGGGAAATCGCGCGGATTGGGAATGAGCACGCAGCGGCCGCCTCTGCGCATGGCCACGAGGGCGCAGCAGGTTAGCGCGTAGATGTGATAGAGCGGCAGGGCGGTGACGGTGACGATCTGCTCGCCGGGGGGCGCCTTGGCGTACGCCGGTGCGTACCAGGCCTCGGCCTGGAGAATGTTGGCGATGAGGTTGCGGTGCAGCAGCATCGCGCCCTTGGCGACCCCGGTGGTGCCGCCCGTGTATTGGAGCACGGCGACGTCGCGCGGCGTAAGCCCGACGGGCCGAAGCGCGCGGCCTTGCCCCTTTGCCAGAACATCGGCAAACCGCAGCGAAACTGCACGCAGGCGCGGATAGGGGCGTACCAGCTTCTTGACGTGCCGCACCACGAAGTTCACCACCCAGGCCTTCGGCACCGTGAACATTTCGCCCAGGGCGCAGATGACGACGCGGCGCGTGGGCACCTCGTCCATGACCGCTTCTACCGTATGCGCGAAATTCTCCAGCACGAACAGCGTCTGCGCGCCCGAGTCTTTGAGCTGGAAGGCAAGCTCGTGCGGCGTGTACAGCGGATTGACATTGACCACGGTGGCGCCGGCCCGCAGCGCCCCGAAAAAGATGACCGGGAAGTGCAGGACATTGGGCAGCATGATGGCCACGCGCTCGCCCGGAACCACGCCCTCGGACTGCAGCCATGCCGCCACCGCGGCGCTGCGTCGGTCAAGCTCCGCGTAGCTGAGATCGACACCCATGCAGGTGTAGGCAATCTGCGCGGCGTTGGCGCGTAGAGAATCCTCCAGTATGGCCACCAGGGAGGGGTAGGCGTCGGCATTGATCTCGGCGGGCACGCCGGGGGGATAGCTCTTGAGCCAGATGCGCTCTGCCAAATCCATGCAATCGTCTCCTGGGAGCGCGCCGGGATTCTTGGATCCCGTTTTTTCCGTCGCTGGCCGGTACTACGGCAGCCCGCGTCAGCCCGCGGCGGGCGCTGCGCTCTAGGCCGATGATACGCGGGCTGTACCGGAGCCCGCCATGCGCACCTCCACGAGGCAATCGTAGAAGGTGGCCCCCCCGCCCAGGTCGGTCAGGCGCTGACTGGTGACTTCATTGGCATTCTTGCCATCGGCAGCGAGCTTCTTCCACCAGATGGACAGTGCCACCACCACCCCGGGACGGGCCTTTTCGCTCACTCGGGCGCGCAGCATGAAGGAGCCGCGGTCGTTGAATACCTCCACCCGGTCGCCCTCGACGATGCCGCGCGCGGCCGCATCCTGGGGGTGGAGCTCCAGGTGCGGTTCCCCCTCGGTGTCCCGCAGGCTCACGACATTGACGAAGCTTGAGTTGAGAAAATTGCGCGCCGGCGGGGAAATTATGGCCAGCGGAAAACGCGCGGCCAGTTCCGGGCTGCTCTGCATGCTCTCAAACGGCGCAATGAAATCGGGCAGCGGATCGTGGCCCTGGGCGGCAAGGCGTTCCGATGTGAATTCGCAGCGGCCGCTGGGCGTGGGGAATTTCCCTTCCGCGAACGGCGCATAGGGCTGGGGCAGGTCCAGGCGCTGCCAGCCGTCGCGGCGCAGCCGCTCCCAGTCATAAGGTGAGGCGCCGCACGAGTGGAAAGCGCTGGCAGCCAAGGACTCGTCGGTTTCCACAAAGCACGGGTCGTCAAATCCCATGCTCTGCGCCAGACGGCGGAATATCTCGGTATTCGGCAACGATTCACCCAACGGTGCTATGGCCGGATTGTTGGCGAGCTGGTACAGATGCCCGTACGACAGGTGGACATCCACGTGCTCGAGCTGAGTCGTGGCCGGCAGCACGATATCGGCATAGTCCGCCGTGTCCGTCTGGAAATGCTCGAGGACGACGGTGAACAGGTCATCGCGCGCGAAGCCGCGCGCTACCTCCCCCGACTGCGGCGCTACCGCTACCGGATTGCTGTTGTAGACGATGACGGCTTCGACGGCCGGCGCGGCGTGCAGCAGAGCGTCGCCGATGGCGCTCATGTTGAGCGTGCGCGGCGTGCGGCCGGCCAGCAGGTCCGGCCGTTCCAAGGCTTCATGGTTGACCTGGAAGGTGCCGCTGCTCGACAACAGCAAGCCGCCGGCTGGGTCGCGCCAGTGGCCCGCCAGCGCCGGGAGGCAAGCAATTGCCCGCACGGCGTTGCCACCACCGCGCGTGCGCTGAATGCCGTAATTGAGCCGTATGGCCGTGGGGCGAATCTGCCAGTAGTCGTGCGCGAGCCGTTCTATCGTGCCGGCGCCGATGCCGCAGATGTGGGCGACGCGCTCGGGATCGTAGGCAAGCGCCCGCTCCGCCAGGGCAGCAAAGCCCAGGGTGTAGCGCTCGATGTAGTCGCGATCGAGCCAGCCTTCCCGGATGAGCACATGCATGATGCCAAAGGCCAGCGCCCCATCGGTACCCGGCAACGGTGCGATGTGTTCATGGCAGCGCTCGGCGGTGAGCGAACGGTAGGGGTCGATGGCGATGAGGCGGGCGCCGCGGCGTTTGGCCTCCTGGGCGCGGCTCCACAGGTGTAGGTTGGAACCCACGGCATTGGTGCCCCAGAAGATGATCTGCCGGCTGTTTTCGAATTGTTCCATGTCCATACCGACGCTGGCTCCCAGCGTATGGCGCAGGCCCTGGCTGCCGGCCTCAGAGCATATGGTGCGATCCAGGCGGCTCGCCCCCAGCTTGTTGAAGAAGCGCTGGGCCATGGATTCGCCCTGCACCAGCCCCATGGTTCCCGCATAGCTGTAGGGCAGTATGGCTTCAGGGTTGCGCGACGCAATGGCGCCCAGACGCTGCGCGATTTCGTCGAGGGCACGGTCCCAACTCACTGGCTCGAAGCGGCCGGCTCCCTTGCGGCCGATGCGCCGCAGCGGGGTGAGAACACGGTCGGCGTGATAGGTGCGTTCCAGGTAGCGGCTGACCTTGGTACAGAGCGCGCCCCCGGTGGGGGGATGGTGCGGATCGCCGGCAATCTTGATAGCGATGCGGCGCTCGCCGTGGCGTTCCACCGTGACCTGCATGGCGCAGGTGTCGGGGCAATCGTGGGGACAGGCCGCCTGGACGATTTCTCGTGGGATATCCGGCTGCCGTGCCGCCGCATCCCCGCCCGCCAAAGGCTCACGTTCGCCCGGATTCATAGCCACCCTCCGCGAATTGCCTGCGTCATTATCTACCAGAGCTTGTACCAGAGCTCGTATTAGACCTCGCCGCGGTGCGTCTCGAACATGACGCCGATCTTCTTGAGGAGCGGCGTGGGCAGCTCGCCGCCCGCGCAGACGATCACGATGTCGTTGCGGATGGCCACGTCCTTTTCCTCGTACTTGAGGTGCACCTTGTCGGTCTCGATCTGGGAAATGCTGGACTTGAGCATGACGCGCAGGCGCCCGGCGTCCTGGGCCGACTTGAGCGCGCTGCGGTTCTTTTCCTTGACGCGGCTGAACGCCTCGCTGCGGTAGGAGATGGTGACCTTCGACCCGGGCTGCTCCGCCACTGCCACGGCCGCCTCGAGCGCGCTGTCGCCGCCGCCCACCACCAGGACCCGCTGACCCTTGTATTGCTCCGGGTCGATCAACCGGTAGACCACCTTGGGCGAGTCCTCGCCGGGCGCCCCGAGCTTGCGCGGCGTGCCCCGCCGGCCGATGGCCAGCAGCACCGTCTTGGCTTGGTAATTGCCGCGCTGGGTCTGCACGACAAACCCTTCGCCGGAGCGCTCGATTGCTTCCATGCGCTCGCGGAAGGAGACCTGGAGCCCCGTCTTTTTCATGACGCCGTTCCAGAATTCCAGCAGTTGCTCCTTGCTCACCTCGGTGAACTTCACCTTGCCGATGATGGGCAGGTTTACCGGTGCGGTCATCGCGATCTTGTTGCGCGGATAGTGGTAAACCGCTCCGCCCAGCGAGTCTTCCTGCTCGATCAGCTTGTACTTGAGCTTGTGCTCTATCGACGCCAGGCCGGCGGCGATGCCGGCGGGCCCGGCCCCGACGATGACGACGTCGAATTCGGCATTGCCCTTCATGGCCGCGCGCGCCGCATTGATGGCCTGGCGCCCCTGCTCGGCGCACTTGCGGATCAGGCCCATCCCCCCCAGTTCGCCGGCGATGAAGATGCCCGGAACATTGGACTCGAAGTTGGGCTTGACCATGGGAATGTCGATGCCGCGCTTTTCCGTGCCGAACACGAGCTTGATTGCCTCGACGGGGCAGGCCGGAAAACACGCGCCATGGCCGATGCAGCTGGCGGCGCCAACCAGCACCGCCTTGCCGTCGACAACGCCCAGGGCACCTTCCGGACAGGCCTTGACGCAGGCCCCGGAGCCGATGCAGCGGCCCAGGTCGACCACGGGATGCAGGGACGGCGGTTCGGTCAGGCCGGCAGCCACCGATTCGAGCAACAGCTCTTCATGAACCTCGGTGCGCGCCCGGTGGTTCCGTATGTAAATGGCCATCGCCACCGCGGCCGGTATCCCGTAGATCAGCCAGGGAATCAGATTATTGACAGATTGCATGAAGATGCCGTGGCGACGCCTGTATTTATGGACACTTGGATGACCCGGGGACATGCCATTGACGCCGCAGCGTCGTGCACCGCACCATTGGCGTCCACACCCCACCCTTTGACGCCTGGAGGCTCCACGAAGCTGAACCGGGCCCGACGCATGGAAACCCCGGTAGGAGTCCTTCTGTTGCCGATGATATATGTTCGCAAAGCCACACTATCATTGCGGATTGGTAAAGGCCGGAAGGATTGCGGATTTCACGCCCAAGACCCTGCCCCCTGTCCGGATCAGCGCGTGGCATTGTGTTCAAAATACAGCTTCGGTCGGCCGCGAGGGCGTGCCGGGTACGAGCGCTTCGGCCAACGCGTCCCGCTGATAGCGCGATACAAGGCGAACTTCCCCTGTATTTTTCGATTCATGTTTTTGGCGGAGACTCCGATGTCTCCGGTGACGAGGTTACTGGCGTTCTCGGCCTCCGCGTAATCGTGGCCTTTTTCAAAGATATCCCTATGAGCTCCGCAGTATTACCCGAATTTAAGCCCGACAGCGGCAAGCCCGATGACAAGGTCAATAGCATTGAAGCGGCCAAGGCGGCCGTACCCTTCGTCATCGAACCGCGCCCGAGTGCTGTAAAAAAAGACCGCTCCTTCGGGGCGGTCATGTGCTCGACCGCGGTCGGCATCCTTGTGGCGTACGCCATCGGCCGCAGCGGCTGGTTCACCCCGGGGGACGACGTCGGCTACTACGTGGGGCTGGTCGGCGGCGTGCTGATGCTGCTGCTGCTGCTCTACCCATTGCGCAAGCACGTTGCAGCGCTACGCAACTGGGGGGCCGTCAAGCATTGGTTCTCCATCCACATGATCCTGGGCATTTCCGGCCCCATCCTGGTCCTGGCGCACTCCACGTTCCACATGCGCTCGACCAATGCAGCGGTCGCCCTTGTTTGCATGCTGGTGGTGGCCGGCAGCGGCATCGTGGGGCGGTTTTTCTACACCAAGGTCCACCGCGGTTTGTATGGCGAGAAGCTCAATCTCCAGGAACTGCAGGCCGAGTCGGGGGTGGAGTCGGCGCAGATTCAATCGCGGCTGCACTTTGCGCCCACAGTGGAGAAGCGGCTGGCCGACTTCCAGGCTTTCGCCCTGGCAAAGCGCAACGGGCTGATCGAAGACACCATGCGTTTCATGGCCCTGGGACTGCGCCGCCACCAGGTGTCGCGCGCCTGCCGGACGGATCTGGCGGTTACCTTGCGTGCCGCCGCCGAGGCGCGCTCCTGGGACGAGCCCAAATACCAGCGGCGCTTCAAGGCCGCCACCGACCTGGTTGACGAGTTCTTGAGCGCCACCCAGCGCGTTGCCGAATTTGGCGTCTACGACCGCCTGCTGCAACTCTGGCACGTTGCCCACGTACCCCTCGTCTACCTGCTGGTGATCAGCGCCATCGCCCACGTCGTCGCGGTCCACATGTACTGATGGGGCGGCCGTAATGCTCTTCACCCAACTGCGCCGGGCACCGGTGCTGAGCCGGCCCAGCGCTGCCCTGCGGGGTGTGATTGCCGTCCTGGCGCTCGCCATGGCCACGTTGCTGGCTCCCGCCGGGGCCACAACCCTGGAGGGGGTGCTCTCGCCCGGCGAACTCATCCAGGGTCACGCCAAGGCCGAATCCAGTTGCGACAACTGCCACGCGCCCTTCAAGAAAACCGGCCAGGACGAACTCTGCGAGAAATGCCACAAGGACGAGAAGCGCGACATCGATGAAAGGATCGGTTATCACGGGCGCATCAAGGACCGTGGCCTGTGCCGCAGCTGCCACGTCGACCACAAGGGCCGGACCGCCCAGGTAGTCATCCTGGACGAAAAGAAATTCGATCACACCCAGACCAATTACGAACTTAAGGACAGCCACCAGAAGGTGGAGTGCGCCAAGTGCCACCTGCCCAAGGCCAAGCACCGCGACGCCTACAAGACCTGCGTCGCCTGCCACAAGAAGGACGACGACGCCAAGGGCCACAAGGGCACGCTGGGCGACAAGTGCCAGGACTGCCACACGATCAAGAAGTGGAAGGACACCTTCTTCGATCACGACAAGACCCATTTCCCGCTGCGCAATGCCCATGCCGACCCCAAGGTCGCCTGCAAGGATTGCCACCCGAACAATCACTTCAAGAACACGCCTACGGACTGCTACGCCTGTCACAAGAAGGACGACGACAGCAAGAACGGCCACCACGGCCGCTATGGCCAGAAGTGCGAGACCTGTCATACCGACAAGAAGTGGGACGTTATCAAGTTCGACCACAACCGGGACACCAAGTACCAACTGCTGTTCAAGCACGCCGACGCCAAGAAGGTAAAGTGCAACGACTGCCATACCGGCAAGAATCTCTACAAGGACAGCAACGGGTGCATCA
>CAIQGU010000440.1 GCA_903871435.1 uncultured Burkholderiales bacterium
AGGCGGTGTGTGGGTGCGTGTGTGTGTGTGTGTGTGTGCGTGTGTGTGTGTGTCATGGGCGATGCGCCCGTCGCGGCGACCATCTCGGCGGCGACCAGTCGATAGGGGCTAGCTAGGGGCTAGATAGGGGTTAGTTAGGGGTTAGCTAGGGGCTAGTTAGGGGCTAGCTAGGGGCTAGCTAGGGGCTAGCTAGGGTAGAGGCCTAGGGGCTAGATAGAGGCCTTTACAGGGGCTAGATAGGAACTAGCTAGGGGCTAGATGGCGCACCTCGGCGGCGGGTTTGGGCTTCCGCTCCCTGCGCTTCTGCTGGATGGCTTTCCGCCGCGCGATGATGAAGTTGTTCATCTCCTGCCCGAGGGAGCGGGGAGCGGGGAGGGGGGTGCGGGGGAGCGGAGAGCGGGTGGCGGGGAGCGGGGAGCGGGGGGCGGGGGAGCGGAGAGCGGGTGGCGGGGAGCGGGGAGCGGGGGGCGGGGACGGAGCGGGGGAAGGGGGAAGGGGGGGGGTCAGTGACGGACGGACGGACGGAGGGAGAGATAGAGGCAGGCCGGGACGGGAGAACCTTGATGTCATCGTCAAGGTCCTCTGCTGTCACCACCGGCGTGGGCATGACTTTGAACCGCACATCTGTCGCCGTCGACCGGGCACGGCGGCACAGGGAGAAGGAGGGGTCGGCATGGAAGTTGAGGGGGTCAGATTGAAAGAAGAAGGGGTCGGAATGGAAGTTAGCTATCGGTCGCGGCATCGCGTGTTGTTGCCAAAGCCATAGAAACGGCCGGTTCCACTGCGGTCATACATGGCGTGCACGATCCACGACCAATCGGTGTCGCGCCGCAGCCCGAAGTCGTATTCGAAATCGAATTCGCGCTCGACGGACTGCTTGGCGCCGGCTACCAGCGACCACTTCTCATCGTCAGAGGGGTTGCGGAACGTGCGCCAGCGAAACCCCCAGCCGAAATACTGGCTGTGCAGGATGTCGGGCGCGAGTATCTGGTTGATCTGGCCATCGTTGTTGCTCGACAGCACGATGGGAAAGAGGCCGATCTTCACGCCCTCGTGCGGCGCGGTGCTGATTTCCGGTATGGGGATGAACGGCAGGGCGTCGACGCGCAGCCATGCCGGCAGTTGCGACGTGCTTGCCGGCGTATCGGAGGAAACGCCTTGCGCTTGCCCATCGGGTCCGGTGCCGCCGGGCGGATCCCCGGCGCGCCCTTGCGCGGGTAGCCACAACAGAGCGATGAGAAGAGCCTTCGTCAGGCCCGATGGGTGCACGGGAAGGCGTCTCAATTTATCGAAGATTGCGGGTTGCCAAGTGCGTGCTGGCGGGCGGGTGCAGCCTGCGGGCAGGCGTTATCGGCCGCCATCGTACCGCGCCAAGCTTGTGCGCATGCGCTTTTTCGCGAATATGTCGCGCACCGCTCAGTGCGCGGCAGGCACGGCGAGGTTTGACGGACCGTGTTCCGGGCAGGCAAGCCGGCCGTCCTGCAGGGTGCAAACAGCCTGCACCGTGCCATCGACCCCCTGGGCACGGATGCGCCAGCCCTCCCCTTCGCGGTCGAGGACCAGATAGCCAAAGCCGCCCGCATGGACGGCAAAATCGAACTGCACACCGGGGGCCGAGGGATAGGACGCTGCCAGCGCCGTTGGCACTTCCGCGTCGAGGTTATCGCCGCCATGACCGGTCACCAGCGCCGGTGGCTGGCCCGACCGGAAGGCGATGGCCTCGAACGTATGCACGTGGCCATGCAGCGTGAGGTCCACGCCGGCAGGGTAGTAACGCTCCCCGAAGCGCGCCCGCATGGGATCCAGCAGCGCGGGGCTGCCAAAGACCGCAGTACCGTCGCTGCGGGCGCCAAAACCCAGCGCCGGATGGTGATTGACGAAGATCGAGTGCATGCCCGGGGCAGCAGCAAGCGCCGCAACGATGTCCAGTTCCTTTTCATAGCGTTCGAAGGCACGGGCGTCCTCGGGACGGCCCAGGTCGAGCGGCCGAGAGGCGCGCGCCGAGTCAAACACGATCACCTGCCAATTGCCGCCCAGAGGTACGGCGTAGGGCTCGCTGAAATCGGCCGCTTCATCTTGTTCGGCATGGTCGCAACTGCGGGCCGGATCGGGGGCCGCCGTGTCAAGCAGGCGGAACCAGCCCTGCCCCGCCCGCGAACACATTTCGTGATTGCCGCGCGCGGCAACCCACGGCGCAGCCGCCAGCAACTTTTGCGCTGGCACAAAGAAGTCGGCGTTCCACGCATCCCAACCGTAGCCCCAGGGCCCGCTGGTGCAAGCGGCTCCGCTAGGGCAGATGTTCTCCCGGTAGTGATAGTCGCCGACATGCACGACGAGATCGGGATGCTCGCGCGCGGCGGCATCGGCGACTGCGCGGAACGGCCATGCCGCGGCGTCGGAGCAGTCCTGATAGGCGTGGTCTGCCTGCTTGATGCGGCAACCCGTATCGCCCAACACGACGATGCGCTGCGTACGGAGCGCCGGCAAGGTCACGGCTGCGCTGCCAATACGTACCACTTGCGCGCGTGGCGGCACGATGGCCTCGCAGACCCGAACGGGAAAGTCGCTGGCCTTGCCCTGGCCGGGACGCAGCGGTGCCACGCCGGGCGCGGCACGCATTTGCATGGGAGTCGCAACGCCGTCGATCCGGATCGCGGGACAGGTGTCCGCCGCGGTGATCGCCCGCGCGATGATCTGGCCGCCGGGCCCGAGGACCGTGTAGGAAGAGGTCACGGGCGTTGTGTCGGCAACGACGGACGGCCCCGCACATCCCAGCAGCAAGGCGCAGCTTGCCAAAGCCGTCGGAATTGGGCGAGCAACCCATTGACGATAAAAAGAGAGACGTGAAAGTAAATGCTTGCTAGAGGTCTGATGCAATGCTTGCTCACGAAAAACCTTGCCAAGAACACAGGCCCCGGAAAACAAAAACCCGGGGTGCCAACCTACCGTAGCCGCTTTTACGCCACCGCATTACCCGCCAATTTCGTGACGATTTGCCGCTGCTGCACCAAAGGCGCGCTTTGGCGACGCACCACGTGCATATTACGGTGGTCAAAGCTGTAAAGAGTACCGGGTAAACAAGCTTTTTCCTCGCAAAGCACCACGAATGTGCGCTTGATAATGGGTCTCACCCTTGGCTGCACCGCTGGGTGGCGGGAGGCCGCGCCGTTATCGTCACTTAAGAAGGACAACCCGCACAATGTCAGCATTGTTGGCTCCGGGAACTGCGAGGCCCGCCCAGAATTCGCAACTCCAATGGGACAAGGATGGCTTCTTTGCCCACCACGGTCCCTGGGCGCCCGGCGTGCGCCTGTTCCGTCGCATTGGGTTCACCACCAAGGCCGTCATCATCTCACTGGCATTTCTCGTGCCGCTGCTGTTTCTGTTTGGGTGGTTGCTCAAGAACGGTGCCGACGACAGCATGCGCGCGCGCATGGACGCCACGCGGCAACATGTCGAAGTCGCTTACAGCCTGCTCGAATGGGCCCACGCCGAGGAAGTGGGCGGACAGATGACGCATGAGGCGGCACAGGCTGCCGCCATCGGCGCGATTCGCCAGCTGCGATATGACACCAAGGAGTATTTCTTCATCACTGACATGCAGCCGCGCATGGTCATGCACCCGATCAAGCCCGAACTCGACGGCAAGGACCTGAGCGGACTCAAGGACCCGAACGGATTCGCGCTGTTCCAGGAAATGGTCAACACCGTGCGCCGTGACAGCAAGGGATTTGTCGCCTATCAGTGGCCCAAACCCGACAGCGATCACCCCGTCGACAAAATATCCTACGTGTCCGGCTTTGCGCCCTGGGGCTGGGTTGTGGGTTCGGGTGTGTATACCGGCGACCTGCGCGACGCCGCCCGCGAGCAGATGCTGTACGCGACCGCGATCGTGCTGGCGGCGCTATCGATAGCCGGCTACCTGTTCCTGAGCTTCTACCGCGTCATGAACGGCGGCCTGAAAGAGACGCGCCGCCATTTGAGCGCCATGGCCAACGGTGACCTGACCAGTGCACCGTCACCCTGGGGCAAGGACGAGGCCGCCGAACTGATGCTGGACCTGCGCCATATGCAGCAGTCCCTGATCGCCGTGGTCCGGCGCGTGCGCGCCTCCGGCGACCAGATCCTGAACTCCAGCGGCGAGGTTGCCACCGCATCGCTGGACCTGTCAAAGCGGACCGAGCAGGCCGCCAGCAACCTGGAAACGGCGGCAGCTTCCATGAGTGACCTCACGCAGACCGTTGTGAACGGTTCGCAGCTTTCCGACGAGGCCTCCAAAGTAGCGCGCCACAATGCCGAAGTTGCCGCTGACGGCGGACGCGTCATGCGCGAGGTCATCTCCACCATGGATGCGATCCGCGGATCTTCATCGCGCATCAGCGAGATCATCGGCGCCATCGACAGCATCGCGTTCCAGACCAATATTCTGGCGCTCAATGCCGCCGTCGAGGCAGCCCGTGCCGGCGAGCAGGGACGCGGCTTTGCCGTTGTCGCCAGCGAGGTGCGCGTGCTGGCCCAGCGCAGCGCAGAAGCCGCGCGGCAGATCAAGAAGCTCATCGACGACAGCGTCTCCCAGGTGGAGGCGGGTACGGGCATCGTGCGGCGCGCGGGCACCACGATCGACGAGATCGTCGCGGCCTCGCAGCGCGTGGACGCACTGCTCATGCAGATCGCGGACGGCGCCCGCGAGCAAGGCGGCGGCATCACGCGCATCGACAAGGCCGTGGAGGAGCTCGAGCGCATGACGCAGCAGAACGCGGCACTGGTCGAGGAGACGGCGGCCGCCTCGGCGGCCATGAACGACCAGGCGCACGGCCTGGTGCAGGAGGTTTCGCACTTCCGGATCTGATGGCGGTTAGCGTCGGGACGGGTTACGATCCCGGCTCCAAATCGTCACCCGCCCGCCCGCGCCCCTTGGCACCGGCTTTGGGCTGGGTGGCACGGGGACGGGGAACCGAATTGCTCATCGCCACGGATCTGCGCAAGACTTACGGAGCGCGTACAGCGGTTGCCGGCGTTTCCTTCTCGGCAGCGCCGGGAGAGATCGTGGGCCTGCTCGGCCCCAATGGCGCGGGCAAGAGCACGACGGTTGCCATGATCTGCGGTCTGGTCGCGCCTGACAGCGGCCAGGTCACGATAGGCGGCGAGCGCATAGCCGGCGATGCCAGCGCGGTCAAGCGCCGTATCGGCCTCGTCCCCCAGGATCTAGCCCTGTACGAGGAACTGCCAGCCGTCGCCAACCTGCAACTTTTCGGCGCGCTGTACGGCGTTGCCGGATCACAGCTGGATAATCGCTGCGCGCAGGCCCTGGAACTGGTGGGCCTGGCCGATCGCGCTGCCGACAAACCCAAGACCTTCAGCGGCGGCATGAAGCGCCGCCTCAACCTGGCCTGCGCCCTGGTTCACGACCCTGACCTGCTGCTGCTCGATGAACCCACCACCGGCGTCGATCCGCAGAGCCGTAACGCCATTTTCGACAACCTCGAAGCCCTGCGGGATCGCGGCAAGACGCTGGTGTACACCACCCATTACATGGAGGAAGCCGAACGCCTGTGCGACCGCATCGTCATCGTCGATCACGGCACGGTGGTTGCCACGGACTCGCTGGCGGGTCTGCTCGCCCGCCTGCCGGCGGCCGCCACACTCGAGATCGGCGTCGAAGAAGCAGCCCAAGGTCTCGTAGATTGCCAGGCGCTTGAGCGCCTGCCCGGTGTGCAGTCCGCGGTATGCGGCGCGAACGTGGTCACCGTCGGCGTCACGTCGCTGGGCGCGACGGCGCCGGAGCTGCTCGGCTGGTTCGCGCAGCGCGGCATTGCCGTGCGGCATTTTCGCTCGGGGCGCGGCACGCTGGAAGATGTCTTCCTTGCGCTCACCGGCCGGCAACTGCGGGACTGAGCAACATGAACGCCATCACCGCGTTGATACGCAACGACCTGCGCCTGTATTTTTCCAGCCGCCGTGCGCTGCTGATGAACATACTCGCGCCCATACTCATCGCGGCATTTTTCGGCTCGATGTTCGATTCCGACGCGTCCAAGGGACCCCAACGTATCCCCATCGCCGTGGTTGACCTGGACCACAGCGACATCTCCACCCGGATCCTCGCCGCGATGAAGGCCGACACGACCTTTGACATCCGGGAACTGGACGAGGCCGCAGCGCAAGGACTGGTAAAAAAAGGCGAGGTGCGTGCCAGCGTGGTCATTCCCGCGGGTTTCGGACAGCAGCTGCTGGGCGCGGTCTTCAATCCGAACGCCAAACCCGTCATCGCCGTGCACTACGATCCGTCCCAGTCGATGACGCTGGCGGTGGTCAACGGCCTCCTGGTCCAGTATGTGCTCCAAGGCCTGGCGCAATCGGCGCTGAGCGGCAGCGCGGGCGGCACACTGCTCTCGTCGGCACGCGACCAGCTCACCGGGAACAAGACCCTGGATGTCGAACTCAAGCGCCGGCTGCTGGCCATCGTCGACGCCGCCGATAATGCCCGTGCGGCGGCGGGGCCGGCGACGAGACCCGCAACGGCGACAGCCACTGCGACGCCAACAGCCGGGGCATCAACTGAGGTACCAGCAGCAGCCCTATCGCCAGCACCTTCCGCGACACCGGCAGGACAGGGCGCAGCAGCAGCGGCACAAGCCGCGACATCCGGCAATGCGTCAAGCGCGGCACCACCACCGCCCGGTGCCGCCCCGCCAAAAGCCGTACGCCTGCAATTGCCTTTCACCACGCGTGACGAGGCCGTAACGTCTGGCGCAGACCGCAAATACAACAGTTACGCGCACGCGTTTGCCGGAATGAGCGTGCAGTTCATTCTGTTCATGGGCATCGACCTGGGCGTGGGCTTGCTGATGGCGCGCCGCTTGGGTTTATGGAAGCGGCTGCGCGCTGCACCGCTGTCCCGCGCGGCACTCATCGGTTCGCGCATGGGCAGCGGCGCGCTGATCGCGTTCATTTTGCTGTTGGTGATCTTTGCGGCCGCGATGGCGATCTTTGGCGTGCGCATCGAGGGCAGTATCGCCGGATTCATCGGCGTGGCCATCGCGTTTGCCGTGCTTACCGCCACCTTCGGGCTGCTGATCGCCGCGCTGGGCAAGACGCCGGAAGCGACCCGCGGCCTGGCGGTGTTCGTGACGCTGCTGCTGGTGATGCTGAGCGGCGCATGGGTGCCGAGTTTCGTCTTTCCCGAATGGCTGCAGACCGTATCCCTGTTCGTGCCCAGCCGCTGGGCGGTGGACGGGCTCGATGGCATGACCTGGCGCGGCCTGGGGTTTGACGCGGCGCTGGCTCCCATCGGCGTTATGCTGGGATTCAGCGCGGCCTTTGCCGGCCTCGCGCTGTGGCGATTTGACTGGGAAGAATAAGTTTGAGCAACCGCGATCCGCGCTACGACATCCTCTTTGAACCGGTGCGTATCG
Source organism: uncultured Burkholderiales bacterium (assembly GCA_903871435.1). GTDB lineage: Bacteria > Pseudomonadota > Gammaproteobacteria > Burkholderiales > Burkholderiaceae_F > GJ-E10. The sequence goes on from CAIQGU010000440.1 coordinate 7,416, forward strand.
GGCCCGTAACCGCAAAAAACCGTTTCTTCCAGGTGCCCCATTGCAACGGCATGGGCTATCGCGACCCGTCGGCACTGGCCACCATGCGCGCCATCAAGGCCGAGGGCGGCTGGGGGGTGGTCTGCTCGGAGCAGGCGGAGATCCATCCCAGCGCGGAGATCACCCCGTTTGTGGAGCTGCGCATCTGGGACGACCAGGATCTGCCCATGCTGGCGCGCATCGCCGCATCGATCCATGACCACGGCGCCCTGGCCGGGCTGCAGTTATGTCACAACGGCATGAACGCGCCCAATCTGTACTCACGCGAGATCCCCCTGGGACCGGCTGATCTGCCGGTGGCCAGCATCTACAACGATCCGGTGCAGGCGCGCACCATGACCCGGCGCGACATTCGCGATCTGCGCCGCTGGCACCGTGAAGCGGCTGTACGGGCGCGGCGCGCCGACTATGACATCGTCTACATCTACGCCGGCAAGCTGTTTGGCGGCCCCATGTTCTTTCTCTCGCGCCGCTACAACAGCCGCACCGATGAATATGGCGGCAGCCTGGAAAACCGCGCGCGCCTGCTGCGCGAGCTGATCGAGGATGTGAAAGATGCCGTGGGCGACCGTTGCGCGGTGGCCTGCCGCATTTCCATGGACGAGATGATCGGCACCGAGGGCTTGCACGCCGCCGAAGCGCGCGACGTCATCGCCCACATGGCCGAACTGCCAGACTTGTGGGACCTGACGCTCTCGGGTTGGGACAACGACAGCCAGACCTCGCGTTTTGCCGATGAGGCCTACCAGGAACCTTACGTGCTGGGCGTCAAGGCGCTCACCAGCAAGCCCGTGGTTGGCGTGGGCCGGTTCACGTCGCCCGACACCATGGTTCGCCTGGTGCGCCAGGGCGTGCTGGACCTGATCGGCGCGGCGCGCCCGTCCATCGCGGATCCCTTTTTGCCGCGCAAGATCGACGAAGGCCGGGTGGAAGACATCCGCGAATGCATAGGCTGCAATATCTGCGTGGCGGGCGACCATACATCGTCCATCATCCGCTGCACCCAGAATCCGTCCATGGGCGAAGAATGGCGCCGTGGCTGGCACCCGGAACGCATCCGCCGGCGCCACGCCGATGCGCGCGTGCTGGTCGTGGGCGCGGGACCCGCAGGACTCGAGGCCGCGATGATGCTGGGGCGGCGCGGCTACGAGGTGGCGCTGGCCGAGCGCGGCACGGAGCTCGGTGGGCGCCTGGTGGGCGAACGCCGCCTGCCGGGCCTGGCCGCCTGGGGCCGGGTGGTGGATTACCGGGAAGGCCAGATCGCCCGCATGCCGGGCGTGAGCGTCTACCGCGACAGTCCTCTTGGAGTTGACGACATCCTCGCCTTCGGGTTCGAACACGTGCTGCTGGCAACCGGATCGCGGTGGCGTGCCGACGCGGGCCGTTTCATTGGAGAGCCGGGTGGATTCGGAAGTGGAAACGGCATTGCGTGCCACCTCATCGG
>CAIQGU010000441.1 GCA_903871435.1 uncultured Burkholderiales bacterium
CTGGCCGAGTTCCAGCGCCGCGCACCCGGCGTCACGCTCAAGCTTGCGGTGTACAACCGCGCTGAACTACTGCAGCAGCTGGCCAGCAACCTCACCGACCTTGCCGTGATGGTGCGGCCGCCGGAAGACATTGATACGGTGAACGAGTCCTTCGCCCCGCATCCGTATGTCATCGTGGCTGCGCCGGACCACCCGTTGGCCAGGCGGGAACGCATCCCGGTGGCGCTTCTGGCGCAGGAACCCTTCGTCATGCGCGAGCGCGGATCCGATACCTGGTTGTCCATGCACGAAGCGTTCGGCCGCAACTTTGCCCGCTTGCGCATTGCCATGGAAATCCGCAGCACCGAGACCATCAAGCAGGCGGTGATAGCCGGCATGGGGGTAGCCTTCCTGTCGGCGCACACCATTGCGATGGAAAAGCGCCTCGGCCAGCTGGTGGTGCTCGACGTGCTGGGGTTCCCGGTGCGCTTTGACTGGTTCGTGGTGCACCGGCGCAACAAGCGTCTGCCGGCAGTGGCGCAGGCGTTCAAGGACTTCCTGCTGACCGATGGCGCGGCGGTAATAGAGCAGCTTTTCTTGACCGCCGGCGTTCCGGCCGTCTCAGCGCGCAAGCCGCGCCCCCGCCGCAGTCCGCCGTAGACCGCGCCACCGGCGAGCGTGCGCAACGCGGCGTGAATCTTGCGTGTTAGCCTTTTCTCCTTTTCAAAACATGCGGGGACCCAACCATGCAGGGCATGAGTAGTTTTATGGCGGCGCACCATACCATCGGCCGCTTTTCGTTCCGGGCGGCACTGTTGACAGCGTTTTGCGCCCTGCTGGCTGCGGCGCCTGCCCGCGCCGGCGACGTCGTAGTCGTCACGGCGGCGCAGATGGTCGATGTGGTGGACGGCCGTATCGTTCATGATCCCCAGATCACCATCACCGACGGCCGCATATCGGCCATCGATACCCGCGGCGCTCCGGTACCCGAGGGCGCGCGCCGCGTCGACCTTGCAGACCTGACCCTGCTCCCGGGCCTCATCGACATGCATGTGCATCTCACCCACGACCCGCGGCTGGACAGTGGCTACCATGCCTACGAGTTCACCGACAATTTCTGGACCGTGGTGGGTGTTGCCAACGCCAAACGCACGCTGGAAGCGGGCTTTACCACGGTGCGCAACGTGGGCTCGGAAAACTACGACGATGTCGCCCTTAAGCAGGCCATTGAAAAAGGCATCATTACCGGGCCGCGAATCGTCCCTGCCACCTACGCCATCGGTGCCACCGGTGGCCATTGCGACGTCACCGAGTTGCCGCCCTCGCTGGTAGCGCCCGCGCCAGCGGTGGCCGACGGGCCGGACGCCATTCGCGCCGTGGTGCGCAAACTGCACAAGTATGGCGCCGAGGTCATCAAGTTCTGCGGCACGGGGGGCGTTTTATCCAAGGGCGACACGGTGGGCGGGCAGCAATACAGCCTGGCCGAGATGAAGGCACTCGTTGACGAGGCCCACATGCTGGGCCTGCGCGTTGCCGTTCATGCGCACGGAACGGCCGGCATCAAGGATGCCCTGCGCGCTGGCGTCGACACCATAGAACACGCCAGCCTGGCCGACGATGAAGCCTTTGCGCTCGCGCGCGAGCACGGTGCGTACTTTTCCATGGATATCTACGACGACGACTACATCCTCGCCGAAGGCCAGAAGAACGGCATGTTTCCCGAATCCCTGGCCAAGGAGCGTGATGTGGGACGGCGCCAGCGCGAGACCTTTCGCGCTGCCACGCGTGCCGGCGTCAAGATGATCTTCGGCACCGACGGCGGCGTCTATCCCAACGGCGATAATGCGCGTCAGTTCGCCACCATGGTTTTCTGGGGCATGACGCCCCTGCAGGCCATACGCGCCGCCACGGTGACCGCGGCCGAGGCCCTGGGCCGCAGCCAGGACGTGGGGGCCATCGCCGTGGGCCGCTACGGCGACCTGATCGCGGTGGCCGGCAATCCGCTGGACGACGTGGGCGTGCTGCAGAAGGTTCGCGTGGTCATCAAGGGCGGTACCGTGGTGAAGAACTGATGCGCGGTGCCCTCAGCGCCTCGGGATCTCCCGCATGAATGCGCAGCAGGCCGAGCTCGAACCCGAGGTAGCCGCGCGCCTCACCGCATTGCTCTACCGCAATGCGCGTCTTGGCCAAGCCGTGAATATTGTCGTCTCCGGTGCAGTTGCACTCATAGGCTACTGGAGCCGGCCCGGGCCGGTCATTGCCTTATGGTGGCTGGCCATGGTCTTGCTCTCCCTGCTGCGGCTTCGTCAGGCGAGTCAATATTCCCGGCGCGACCCTGCGCGAAACGACGACGCGCAATGGCATGTGGCCTACCTGAACACTACCGCTGCCACCAGCCTGCTGTGGGTGGTTGGCGAGGTGGCCGTGATGTGGCACAACACCGATCCCTTCCGCCTGCTCACGGGTCTTGCCATTGCCGGCATGGTGGCTGGCGCCGTGCCGGTGCTGGGTGCCGTCAAACGCGCCTTTCGGATCTATGCCGTTCCCATGCTGCTCGGCGTGGCACTGGTGAACTTTCTCGATAGCGCCGAATTTGTCCACACGGTTCTCGGCGCGCTCTCCCTGGTGTTTCTCGTCGGTGCCATACGCAGCGCCAATTTCCTGCACGATGTCCTGGTCGACGCCATGGCGCTCGACCTGGAGAAGGGTCGGATGGTGAAGTCGCTGGAAATGGCGCGCGTCGAGGCAGAGTCCGCCAACATCGCCAAGACCCAGTTCCTCGCCACCATGAGCCATGAACTGCGCACGCCGCTTACCGGCATGCTGGGCATGGCCGAACTGCTCTGCGAAGGCGAGGTTACGGAAAGCGAACGCAAGGAGTATGCCGCCATCATCCTGGGGTCGGGCAAGTCGCTGCTGGCGCTGCTCAATGACATCCTTGACCTTTCCAAGGTGGAAGCCGGAAAGATGGAGATTGGCCTCGCGGATTTCCACCCTGCGCAGATGCTCGACGAGCTGGGCGCGCTGTTCAACGAAATGGCGCGCCGCAAGGGGGTGACGCTGACCATGCAGTGGCATGCCCATCCCGGCGCCCAATACGTGAGCGACCCTTTCCGGGTAAGGCAAATGCTCACCAATCTCATCGCCAATGCCGTCAAGTTCACGGAGCATGGCACGATACTGGTGGAGGGCCGCGAAATTGCCCGGCAGGGCGTGCTGGCCGACCTGGAGTTTTCAGTAACCGACACCGGCATGGGCATCGCTCCGGAAAAGCTTGAACTGCTCTTCAAGCCTTTTTCCCAGGTGGACAACTCCAACGCCCGCAAGTCCAGCGGCACGGGCCTGGGCCTGTCCATCGTCCGGCGCATTGCCCAGCTCATGGATGGCGATGCGGGCGTCTCCAGCGAACCGGGCAAGGGTTCGCGCTTCTGGATCCGCCTGCGCGCAACCCGCATGGGTTGAGGGCGGTGCGGCGGCGGCCGGCCTCCATGCTTCACCGGGCGGTAGACGACTCGATCGATCCCAGGGTGTCGCGGTAAGCGGCCGCACGTTCGCCGCCAATGGCCACGGCGCGCTGCGCCGCCGCCCGCGCTTCATCCGGCCGGCCGGTTTCATGCAGTACCTGCGCAAGGTTGTTCCACGCGTCTGCCGAATTCGCATTCGTCAGCGTTGCCCGCCGGTAGGCTTGCTCGGCATCGCCAAGGCGATGCTCCCCGTAGGCAACATTGCCCAGGCCGATGAGCGCCACCGCGTTGTGGGGCCAGCGGGTCAGTGCTGTTGCGTACGCCGTCCCGGCGGCCGCCGGCGCAACCCGCTCCAGGCTGGCTGCTGCGGCAATGTAGTCGTCCTCTTGCGCCGCTGCGGGCAACTGCTCTGGGGGCAGCACTACAAAGGCCCACCGGCCCGCCCGCTCCCAAGCGCGAGAAAATTCCTGAAGCGGCATTGCGAGACGTTCGGTCACCCCCGAACGCAGCACGATCTCGCCGCGGTCCTGCGAATAGCCAATGACCAGCGCGTAATGCCATTGCGGAAAGAGTTGCCAGCCCAGGTTCTGCAGCACGATCACCGGGCGGCCGGCCGCTACCTCGCGCAGAATCGAACCGAGCACGGGTTGCAGCGGGTAGGTGAGCAGGCCGGCGCGCCGTGGCGCAGCCAGCATCTCGGGCTGCAGCGCACCATGGCGCTCCGGCAGGTACACCTGGCTCTGGAGTTGCTGGGGTGTGCGTTGGACGCCGGCAAAAGTGAGTGCCATGGCCAGCGTGGCGGGGCCGCACTGGTAGTCCTCTTGCGCGTAGAACGGAACTTCGGTGAGTTCTGCGGTGGCGGGCAAGCCGGCCGGCACCGCGGTATCGGCCGCTCCGCGGGGGAGCAGTGCGCAGGCACCGGTGAACAGCGCCAGCGCGGCCGCCAGGCCCAGCCGCAAAAGCGCCTGCGATAGCGCGCCCGGCGGGCGCTGGCCCGCCGGCGTTGCGGCAATCAAAGCGATACGAGTATCGCCACCAGGATGGCGACGAGCAGCACGATGATCAGCTGGTCGTTGGTGAAACCGCCGGGGTTTCCACCGGCCGGCAGCGCGTCGATCTGCTGGGCAATGGTGTGGACTTCCTGGTCGTTCATGGCGGCTACGCGAGCGTCGGCATCTATGCCATCGAGGCCCATGGCCTGGATCTTGTCGCGAACGCTGGCGCGATCCAGGAATGCATGGATGCGTGCGCGCTCTGCATCCCGGTCGTGTTGCGCCGTGATCTGGTCGGTGGTCACGATGCCGGCCTGCGCCAGGGGCGCCTGCAGGCACAGTGCTGCGGCCACCAATGCGGTACCCAGGGCACGGGAGGACTTTGCGAACATGTGGTTTCCTTTCTTGTAGATCCGGTGGATGATTTTATCGTCGTATCGTGCCACGCACGCATGGGAAAAGGGTAGTCCGCATGGCCGTACGCGGTTCGCGCGGTTCGGCGGCTCAGTGCGGGGGCTCGGTGTCTCTGCTCAGCGCGTCTGCTCCGTGCGCGGGCATGCCGTCGCTCAACCGATCCAGGGGAAGACGTCCTTGAGCGGTGCGACCGTGCCGGGCTCATCCGGTGCGTAGCCTGGCACCGCCGCCAGTTGCGCGGCAAATTCCGGCCGTTCCAGCAGCGTGAGCATTTGCAGATGA
>CAIQGU010000442.1 GCA_903871435.1 uncultured Burkholderiales bacterium
AGCCGTTACCGCCGCCCGGTAGTTTCAGAGCTTTTTATGCCGCCGGAAGGCCACCAAAAGGCTCAGGTCGTAGACGATCTTGAGCGCGCCGCAAGCCAGCAAGGGCGCTCCCAGCCACCCGCCAGCCAGCAGGGCGGCGCCCAGCGCAGGCCCTGCCGCCGCAGCCAGGCTCTTGGGAACGGCCGTGAAGCTGGCCGCCGCCACCCGCTCGGGTGGCGTCACCACGGCCATGACGAAAGCATTGCGCGCCGGCGCGTCCATCTGCGACAGCGCGCTGCGTGCCAGCAGCAAGGCCAGGGCCAGCGGCAGCGTCGGCGCGAAGGCGGCGGTGATGAGAAACAGGTTGGCCGGGATGTGCGTGAACACCATGGTGTTGAGCAGTCCGAAACGGCGCGCGAGGTGGGGTGCCACCAGCTGCGACGCCGTGCTGAGCAAACCCGACCAGAAAAAGAACCGGCCAGCGGCAGCCAGCGACAGGCCGAAACGCTGATACAGCCAGGCGGCCAGCAGCGCATTGACCAGCAAACCGCTGGCGAAGGAATCCACGCAAAACAGCGCGGCCAGCCGCAACACCACACCGCGCGATGCACCCAGGGGCGCCGTTGCGGGGCGCGTACCGGGAACCTCGTCCGCGATGCCGTGATACAGCATCCAGACAAGGATGCCGATGACGGCGTAGGCCAGGAACATCGCTCGCAGCGATTCCAGCGGGGAAAGGCCCCCGTGCGCGACCAGCCACGCTGGAATGGCGGCGCACAGGGCCCCCAGTGCGCCGAAAAGGGATCCGGCCAGCGTGTAGCGGGCGAACAATGCCGTGCGCACCTCGCTGCCGCTTGCGGCTCCGGCCAGCTCCGCCTGCTCGATGGGCAGGAAGATGCTCACGTCGCCCGAGCTGGGGTTGAGCGTGCCGACGAAGGCCACCACCGCCAGTGGCCAGAAGGAGGCAAAGCCCGCAAAGCCAGCCCCAGTAGCCGCCATGAGCAGGGCGGCGCCCAGCAACAGCCGCCGCCGGCCGATACGGTGCGCCCAGGTCCCTATGCCCAGCGTTGCCGCTGCCGAGCCGGCCAGCGTAGCCGTGCTGAGCAGGCCTACGTCGAGGAGCGGCAGTCCCAGCGCCAAGAGGTAGGCCGGCAACAGGATGGCAATGAAACCGTCGGCCAGTGCACGCAGGGCGCGGCCGACGAGGATGCGTCGCACCCAAGGAGGCACGCCGGCCGGAAGTGGCCATGCGGCGGTGGGTGGCACGGTCACGGCGTCCGCATGGTCGTGATCGCGCCGCCGGTCGCCGTCAACGGCAGTCAACAGCGATCAAATATGTGTAAAGCCCGGCAATCGTAGGCAATCACGGACAACTAAAGGCCCATATCCGAGAGCGAGGCGTGATCGTCCGGGCGGCGACCCTGCGGCCAATGAAAGCGGCGATCCGCGACAACGATGGCCAGATCGTTGATGCTGGCGATGCGTCGGCGCATGAGACCTGCTTCGTCGAATTCCCAGTTTTCATTGCCGTACGAGCGGAACCATTGCCCCGAGTCGTCGTGCCACTCGTAGGCAAAGCGCACGGCGATGCGGTTACCGTCGTGTGCCCAGAGTTCCTTGACGAGGCGGTAGTCGATCTCGCGCGCCCATTTGCGCTCCAAAAACGCGCGAATCGCCTCGCGGCCCTGCAAGAACTCCGCGCGGTTACGCCATTGGCTGTCCGCCGTATACGCCAGCGCTACGCGGTCGGGGTCGCGACTGTTCCAGGCGTCTTCGGCAAGCCGCACCTTTTGGACAGCCGATTCACGGGTGAAGGGTGGCAGCGGCGGGCGGTTGGGCGATGGCGTGCTCATGAAGCTTTACCTTTCGGTGATGGCCTTGCGCAGCTCGGTGAGCTTTTGCTTCAGCACTTTTTCATTGGCGGCGCCCACGCGGACCAGGATCTTCTGCCCGGCGGGCAGCGATTCGAGGTCGGCATCCACGTAGTGGTACATGACGCCCGGCGCGACGACCGCGATGGCGCCTTTGGGCTCGGGCGCCTCGAGCAGGTCGTCGATCACCTCCAGCAGGCGGTCATTGAATTCCGCCTTCGGGTAGCCCAATTCCCGGTAGGCCTGCTGGAAGAGCGGGTAGAAGTGGCGGTACACGCGCGCCAGAGCCGCCGTGTCGAGCCCGTTCACGGCGCTCACCAGCGGTTCGTAGCGGCGTTCGTTGGCGGCGGCGATGACGCTGCCCGTCCCCTGTGCCGTCACGCGCAGGGTGCCGGCCACGGGCCGCGTGGGCAGGGCGGCAACGGGCAACTTGTCGCGCGGCAGGGCGTCGACCGTCGCCACGATGTGACGGATGAGATGCTCGGGTAGCAGCAGCCGCAGGATTTGCGCATTCCAACCGCTTACGTGCGACAGCGCATCGATGAATACCGCATCGCTCTGGTCCAGTGGCGTCGTGTGATCCGCGTCCGGGCCCTCGACGGGATGCTCCGGGGCGGCGTTGACGGGCGTCTGCTGCACGGCTGGCGGCGTGACGGCCGGAGCCGCGGGTGCTTCGGCGGTGCGGTGCCCGTACCAGTAGTACGCACCGAAGATGCTGACCACCGCCACTACCGCCGCGCCGGTTAAAAGGGCCGACTGCTTGAGGATGCTGCGCGTTTCGTCCATCCATTGCCTCCACCATGGGGCCCTGCCGTGGCAGGGGGCAGTCACGCGGGCCGTAAGTCCCGCGTGACGGATCTTACGCATTCGATGGATCCCCGGCCCGGACGTTCCCTTGCCAGTACCCCAAAAATACGCGCGCCCGTCGCGCGGCGGTATGCTCAGGTGTCATCCCGCTCAGCCTTACCGCCGCCCGGACCTTGTTGCCGGACGGCGATCAGCGGGGAAGAGCCCAAGGAGCCCTGCGTGGCCGTCAGCGTATTTGACCTCTTCAAGATCGGTATCGGCCCTTCGTCGTCGCACACGGTGGGTCCCATGCGGGCTGCGCGCATGTTTGCTCTGGCCTTGCGTCAGAACGGGCAGTTGGCGGCAACAAGCCGTGTCCGGACTCAGCTGTACGGATCGCTGGGTGCCACCGGCAAGGGCCACGGCAGCGACAAGGCCGTGCTCCTGGGTCTGTCGGGAAACGAGCCCGATACGGTCGACGTCGACGCCATCGCGCCGCTGCTGGCGGTCATCAGAGCCGCCGGGCAATTGCCGCTGCTGGGCGAACAGCCCATCACCTTCACGGAAGCGACCGACCTGCTGTTCTATGCGCGCGAAACGTTGCCCTTCCACGCCAACGGCATGCGCTTCACGGCTTACGGAGCCGACGGCGCCGTGCTGTCGGAACGCACTTACTACTCGGTGGGCGGTGGCTTCGTGGTCAGCGATGAAGTAGCCCATGACGGCGCCCGGCAGAAAGTCCTCGTGCCCGATGCTGCCGTCCTGCCCCTGCCGTTTCATAGCGGCGCCGACCTGCTCGAACTCACCACCCGCCACGCCTGCAGCATTGCCGAGGTCGTGCGCCGCAATGAGCGCCACTGGCGGTCGGATGAGGAAACCCGTAGCCGCCTACTGCACATCTGGGAGGTGATGCGCGCCTGCATCGATCGCGGCTGCCACACGGAGGGAACGCTACCCGGCGGCTTCCAGGTCAAGCGCCGCGCCGCCGGATTCCTCCACGCGCTCGAGCGAGTAACCGGCGCCCAGGCCGAGGACCCCCTGCTCGTGATGGACTGGGTCAACCTCTATGCGCTCGCCGTCAACGAAGAGAATGCCGCCGG
>CAIQGU010000443.1 GCA_903871435.1 uncultured Burkholderiales bacterium
CGCCATCAGGGCGGCATTGGTGTGTTGCGATTGGCTGATGTGGGGGTCGCGTTGCATGCTTGGCTCCGGATTTGCCGTGAATTTGCCGCGGAATTTCCGCAGTATCGGTGGGCGTAATTGTAGTCTTCCGTGCCGTGCTTGAGAGGCACCGCATTTGCGGCGAATCGAGGGGAAGTGGCACCCTCGCATGCACCCTTGCTTATCTCCCGGCAGGACCACCTGCGGCGCGGATGACCCGCGGATGACCCGATAAGCGTTAGCGAGTTACGGAAATTTTCAATTAATTTCAGGGTCCTAGGACTGCAGGCACAAAGGTTGCGCAAGCTAGCCCTTAGTATTGCGTCAATAGTCGTTTGTTTTCATCAGGCTCTTTCCGGCATTTTGCGGCACGATCGGCAGGGTCTGAAGCCAGCCCGCCACCAGTTCCGGAACCGGTCCGGCATAACCGGCGACACGTTTTTGGTGTCCCGATTCTTTCCCTTTAAAGAGGTTTCGCAGTGAAAACTCCGCAAATCGCGCCCGCCATAGCGGCAAGCCGCGGCGCGCCGCACGCCCAGCCCGCAAGACGGACCTGTATGACTCTGTTGGGCGCTGCGGCCCTGACGACGCTGGCGCTGGTCGGGGCGCCCGCCCACGCCACGCTTGGAGAAAATCTCCCATCGGTGGAGAGCGACCGCATCCAGGTACGCGCTAGTGTCCGGCAGGTCAGTCACGCGGCCTACACCGTTCATGAACTGGCCACGGGGATGAACGGCCTGGTGCGCGAGTACGTTGCCCCCAACGGCCAGGTCTTTGCGGTCAGCTGGCACGGCCCGGCCAAGCCCAACCTGCAGCAGATCCTCGGGACGCACTACAACACGCTCGCCGCGGCGCCGCCGCGTGCGCCGGGTTCGCGTGCCCACGTCAGTCTCAACATCGGCTCACTCGTCTTCGAGTCCTCCGGCCACATGCGTTCGTTTCACGGTCGCGCCTTCCTCACCGATGCCCTGCCCAGCGGAGTGACCAGCAATGACATCCAGTAACACCAGATACGCGCAAGTGGGGCGCATTGGCCTGGCCATCGCGGCAGCGGCCGCCTGTGTCCTGGCGGCTTCCTGCGGCGGCGGCGGTGGCAGCGGTTCGAACAATTCCAATACTCCTGTCGCCACGATCGCCCAGCAGGTTGCCACTTGCGATCACGGCCAGCCGCAAAGCCAGGTGGCGGTACCGACCACCGGCAATTCCGTGCCCGTGATGATCGATTCGGGCCCCTGCGCCTACGGCGTGCCCTTCGGGTCACCCAGCGGCACCGCGTCGTCGGTCTACAAGGTCGGGGCGGCCAATGTGCCCTACACCAGCGTGACCATCTGCACGCCCGGCAGCACCACCGCCTGTCAGACCATCGATCACATCCTGGTCGACACCGGCTCTTCGGGCTTGCGCCTGATGTCGTCGGTGTTGACCGGTGCGGCGACGCTACCAGCCATCAGCGTGAACAACGCTCCGCTCATCGAATGCGTGCAGTTTGCCGACGGCTACTCATGGGGTTCCATACGTACAGCCGACGTTCACATCGCAGGCGAAAGTGCGATGAGCTTACCCGTGCAGGTGGTAGGCGATTCCTCGTCCTATACGGTGCCGAGCGGGTGCTTGGGTACATCGACTACCCCCCTGAGTCCGCTCAATGATGTTGGCAGCTTCGGGTCTAATGGCGTATTGGGAGTTGGACTGTTTAAGCAAGACTGCGGACCCGGGTGCGTAGGTCCCCTCAACGCCGGCAATGGTTTTTATTACAGCTGCCCAACAACGTCGAGTTGCAGCGGCTTCGGCCCGGCGATCAGCCAGCAGGTCACTAACCCGGTCGCTCTCTTCGCCACCGACAACAACGGCGTGGTACTACAGTTCCCCAACGTGCCGGCGGCATCTGGGGCGTTGAATGTACAAGGTACCTTGAGCTTCGGCATCAACACCCAGACCAACAACCAGGCGAGCGCGGGCACACTTAATACGTACCTAGCCGAGCCCGATACCGGGCCCAATCCAGGAGATTTCATCAGCACCCTGCTCACCGCGTCCGGCGGCTACAACGTTCCCACCACCGCCTTTTCAAACAGTTTCATCGACAGCGGCTCAAATGCAATTTATTTTCCCAACACAGGAACACCTACCGTCATATCGCCAATGACG
>CAIQGU010000444.1 GCA_903871435.1 uncultured Burkholderiales bacterium
CTTCGAGCACCACGCGATACTGATTCGACTGCGTGAAGATGGTCGATACCAGCCGCTGCCCGAAGGCGTCGTACAACACATTGTCCACGGCGGCCAGGGTCACGCCCAGCCGCGAGGCCGAGTCGCGGTCCACCTCGACGTAGGCCTGCAGGCCCAGGTTCTGCGTGTCGTCGCTCACGTCGGCCAGTTGCGGCACGGTGCGCAGTTTTTCCACCAGGCGCGGTACCCAGGTCGTGAGGTCGTCGCCGTTGGGCGAATCCAGGGAAAACTGGTACTGCGTGCGTGACACGCGGTCCTCGATGGTGAGATCCTGAACGGCCTGCAGGTAGACGGTGATGCCCGGTACTTCGGCGGCGCGTTGCTGCAACCGGCGGATGATCGTGGACACGTCGTCGCGAGAGCCGTGCGGCTTGAGGTTGATGAGCATCCGGCCGCTGTTGAGCGTGGGGTTGATGCCGTCGACCCCGATCTGTGAGGAGGCCGACGCGACGTCGGGGTCGGCCAGCAGGGCGCGCGCCAGCGCCCGCTGGCGGTCCATCATGGCGCCAAAGGACGCCGTCTGCGAGGCTTCCGTGATGGCCTGTATGGCGCCCGTGTCCTGCAGGGGCAGGAAGCCCTTGGGAACCACGACGTAGAGGAAGGCTGTGAGAAAGAAACTGGCCACCGCCACGAACAGGGTGGCGCGCTGCCGTTGCAGCACCCAGCGCAGGGCCTGGCCATAAGCGTCCAGCAGCCGGTCAAAACCGTTGGAGAACGCCTGCAGCACGCGCGATGTGTGCTCGCCGGATTCGCGCCGCAACAGCCGCGCGCTCATCATGGGCGTGAGCGTGAGCGATACCGCGGCGGAGATGAGGATGGCCACCGCCAGCGTGATGGCGAACTCGCGAAACAGCCGCCCCACCACGTCGCTCATGAAGAGCAGGGGTATCAGCACCGCGATGAGGGATACCGTGAGGGAAATGATCGTGAAGCCGATCTGTCCCGCGCCCTTGAGCGCCGCCTGCAATGGGGGCTCGCCGGCTTCGACGTAGCGCGCGATGTTCTCGATCATCACGATGGCGTCGTCCACGACGAAACCCGTCGCGACGGTGAGGGCCATGAGCGTTAGATTGTTGATGCTGAAGCCGGCCAGGTACATGACGCCGAAGGTACCGATGAACGACAGCGGCACTGTGACGCTGGGGATGAGCGTGGCCGCCGCGTTGCGCAGGAACAGGAAGATGGCCACGACCACCAGCACGATGGAAAATCCCAGTTCCAGCTCCACATCGCGCACCGATGCGCGGATGGTGGTGGTGCGGTCGGTGAGCGATACGATGGTCACCGACGCCGGCAGGCCGGCCTGCAGCTGCGGCAGCAGCGCCTTGACCCGGTCCACGACATCGATGACGTTGGCGCCGGGCTGGCGCTGGATGTCGATGATGATGGCCGGGCTGTCATTGGCCCAGGCCGCCAGGCGCACGTTCTCGGCGTCGTCCACCGTGGTGGCCACGTCGGACATGCGGACCGGCGCCCCGTTTTTATAGGCGATGACGATGTCGCGGTAGTCCGCCGAGGAGCGCAGCTGGTCGTTGGCGTCGATGGTGGTGGAGCGCAGCGCGCCGTCGAAGCCGCCCTTTGCCAGGTTCACGTTCTGGGCGGCGATGGCGGTGCGCACGTCCTCCAGGGACAGGCCCATGGCGGCCAGCGCGCGCGGATTGACCTGGATGCGCACGGCCGGCTTGCCACCGCCGCTCAGGGTCACGAGACCCACGCCGCTCAATTGGGAAATTTTTTGCGCTACCCGGGTATCGACCATGTCTTCGAGCCGGGAGACGGGCACGGTGTCGGACGTGACCGCCAGCGTCAGCACGGCCGTATCGGCCGGATTGACCTTGCTGTAGACCGGCGGCGCGGGCAGGTCCGTGGGCAGGAAGGTGAACGACGCATTAATGGCCGCCTGCACCTCCTGTTCGGCCACGTCGAGGGACAGCCGCAGGTCAAAGCGCAGGGTGATGGTGGAA
>CAIQGU010000445.1 GCA_903871435.1 uncultured Burkholderiales bacterium
CCGTCTTCGCCCAGCGCCGCGGCAATGCGCTCGTACCAGCTGCCGGGCGCAGGGCGCGCGCGATCAACACCCGACACGATAAGAACATGACGGGCCCGCGTCATGGCCACGTAGAGCAGGTTCCAGTCTTCCTGCGCCCGTTGCGACTGGTCCAGCGCAACCCAGTGGGCGCGCGCCTTACCCAGCTCGCTGTAGCGGCCGACCAGGGAAAAATGTTCGGGCGCCGCCGCCTCGGGCGGCCAGCCCACCAGAGCCTCGTTGCGATCGTCGCGCGGCTCGCCACCGTGCGTATCGGGCAGAACCACGATGGGCGCTTCGAGTCCCTTGGCAGCGTGGATGGTGATCAGCTGCACGGCATCCTCGCCGGCGGCCAAGCCTTCGTCGGCTTCCGACTCGCCGTCGTCGCGCAGCGCCCGCAGTTCCGCAAGAAAACCCGGCAGGCTGGGAAAGCGCCCCGCGTCGAGTGTGAGCGCAAGTTCCAGCAGGGCGTCGATATTGGCCTGTACCTGCGGCATGGCCGCGGCTGGTGCGGCTGCCGCGTAGACGCCGCGCGCGTCGGCCTCGAAGAGCACGCTGTCGAGCAGATCGTGAACCGGCAGTACCCCAGCCCGCGGCAACCAGGCCGCCAGCAGGGCACGGGCGCGCGCGAGCGCCGGACCGGGAGCGGCCAAGCCCAGCAGGCGCGGCCACCAGGCCGGGCCCTGCGCCTGGGCCAGTTGCAGCAGGTCCGCCTCGGTGCAATCAAAGAGCGGCGTGCGCAGGACGCGTGCCAGCTGCAGATCATCATCCGGCCGGGCCAGGAATTCGAGCAAGGCCACCAGGTCCTCGATTTCCAGCTGCCGCAAGAGGCTGCCCCGGCGCGCGCTGAGAAACGGTATTTGCGCCTCGCGCAAGGCGCGTTCCAGGTCGGCAAGATGCGTGCGCCGCCGCACCAGCACGAGCACATCCGACCAGCGCGCCGGGCGGGTCGCGGCGCCGTCGGGCACGATCAGCTGGCCGACCGCCGCGCGGATCTGCGTGGCGATGACGGCACCTTCGCGATAGTGTTCATCGCGCAGCTGTTCGAGTCGCGACTGCTCGAGCACATCGCGCAGGGCGCCAGGCACGCCGCTGTCCACGGCGGGTGCGGGTGTACGGGCCACGCGGGGCAGCAGCACGATGCGCGCCTGGGAACCGGGATCCTCGGCCAGGGTTGACTGCGGCTGATACAGCGGGTTGGCACCGGCGAACACGCGGTTATAGAGCTCGACCAGCGGGGGCGAATTGCGCCGCGTGACGTTGGTGCGCAGGGCGGCCGCGCCGTAATCGCGCGCCAGGTGCTCGCGCGCTACATCGAAGACGCGGGGCTCGGCGCCGCGGAAACGGTAGATCGACTGCTTGGGGTCGCCCACCAGGAATACCCGCGGCTTGTGGGCATCTGCCTCATAGGAACCGAGCCAGGACTGGAGCACCTGCCATTGCAACGGATTGGTATCCTGGAATTCATCGAGCAGCAGGTGGCGGTAACGGGCATCGAGCCAGGTTTGCATGTAGGCGGCGATGTCCGGGTCGCGCAGCAAGGCGTGGGCATGCCATTCCAGGTCGGTGAAGTCGACGGCGCCGGCGGCCTGCTTGCGCTGCTGAAAGATCTCCAGCAGACGCTGGCCGCACAAGAGCCCATCGCGTGTGAGTGCCAGCGCGTTCCATTCCAGCACGCCCGCGTGTGCCCGTTCAAGGGCGTCGAGGATTACGCCGTGAGCGGCCCGCTGCCCGGCCTGCAAACCGGGCTGGCCCGCGAGGTAGCGATCCACGCGGTCGGGCGAGACGATATCGCGGACCGTCCCCTTGTCGGTAAGGAAAATGCCGCCGATCGCGCGCAGGGCCCGATCCGCAGCGATGCCATCGACGTCGTCGGGGTCGGGGTGCTGGTCCCGGGCCTGTAACCAGTTGGCCAGGTCCTGGCGGTAACCTTCGAAGGTCTTGTTGGGTTTGGCCACGCCTTGCCAGCAGGCAAGGACGTCCTGCAACGCCGTGACCAGGGTGCCGCCCAGTACTACCCGCGCTGGATGAAGATCGTCGCGGCCCAGCGTGGCAGTCAGCTCGCGGCGCATGGCCGCCACCGCGCGCTCCTCGGGCGCCGGTCCGCGTTCGGCAAAGCACCACCAGTCAGCGCGATGCAGGACGAAATTGCGCAGCAGTTTTTCGGTGGCGTCATCTCCCACGCATTCGGTGAGCCGTTCGTAGGCGGCAAGAAGGGCGGCGGACCCGGGGCGCAGCAGGTACGCGCAAAACGCCTGCCAGGCCTCGCCCAGGATGGGTCCGGTCTGCTCGAGCAGCACGGGCGCGTAGCCAGCGCCCAGCTGCAGCGGTGCGCTCTGAACGAGGCGCCAGAACCAGCTGTGAAAGGTCTCGATGGCGATGGCCGGTTCGGCGGTGACGACGCGCTCGTACAAGCCGCGGGCCAGCGGCACGGCCTGCAGCGCGGCGCCCGCGGACATGCCGCGCTGGCGCAGCATCGCGACGATGTCCGCGTCGCAAGCGCGTGCCAGCGCGATGAGATCGGCGTTCAGGCGCTGGCGCATTTCCTGCGCCGCACGGCGGGTAAAAGTGATGGCCAGGATATGACCGGGCGCCACCCCCGCCAGCAGCAGGCGCACCAGGCGACCCACCAGCAGCCAGGTCTTGCCGCTGCCGGCGCAGGCCTCGACAACGCAGCTGGCCGCCGGGTCCAGTGCGCGGGCCACGAAAACGTCGTGGCCAACCGGACGCGTATCGATGCTGTATTGGCTCATGACGGATCGACTGCCGCAACGGACGCGGGCCCGGGTTGCGGGGGCAGCGCAGCGGCAAATCCGTGGCGGCAGAGGCTGCGCAACTCACAGAGCCGGCATACGGACTCGGCGCCGCTGGCGGGCAGCGGAGCGCCGTTGCCAATACGCTGCAGGTCCTGGGAAATGCGCTCGCCCAGTTGCGCGACGTTCTCGGCAAAGGGCGCAGGCGCTGCAACCAGGGTGGCGACGCCCGCCACTGGATCGCCCGGATCGCGCGGCGGCTGCAGGCTGAGGTACGCGGCCTCGGCCGCGGGCGGATCGAGCAGCAACCCATAAAAGAGCAGCTGAATCGCTTCGCCAGGTTCCTTCTGTGCGCGACGCAAGGCCCCCGCGTCGCGCGCCTTGTAATCGAGGATGCGCACGCCCGCGGGGCCGGCGTCGATACGGTCG
>CAIQGU010000446.1 GCA_903871435.1 uncultured Burkholderiales bacterium
CTTACTCAAGTGACCTGTGCTTGAACCCGGCCCGCCTGCCGCGCGCGGGGGCTCTTGCCAATTGATATATATTGATGTGAAAAAACCGCTGCAGGCCGGCCGGAACTTTGCAGCTCACCAGGGAGAAAGGCGAAAAATGCGATCCAAAGGCAATCCCCGCGTCCTTGCACTCGCCTTGCTGATGGGGCTGACTGCGGCACCCGTTGTTACCTGGTCCGCACCCGTCGCCCCCTTCACCTTCGATTCGGCTTATGGGCGGCTACCCAAGAATGTCATTCCTCTCGACTACCAGGTAGCCATCACCCCCGATGCGGCGGCACTGGCGCTGGCGGGCGAGGAACGCGTGCTGCTGGATTTCCGGCAGTCGACGGACACGGTGATACTCAATAGCCTTAACGAAGTTTTCAGCAATGTGCGGCTCGACGGCGTGCCGGTCAAGGGCGTCGTCTCCAGCGACGAGCAGCAACTCACGACCATCACGCTGGGCAAGCCGGCAAGCGTGGGCCGCCATACGCTCACGTTTTCCTACAAGGGCAAGATCGAGACCACGCCGGTCGGCCTGTTCTACCAGCCATTTGTCGCGCCCGGCGGTCAAAAGGGCATGCTGCTGTCGACCCAGTTCGAACCGACGGATGCGCGCCGCATGTTTCCCTGCTGGGACGAACCCGCGTTCCGGGCGACGGTCGAACTGACCGCGACAGTGCCGGCGGCCTGGGTAGTCGTGAGCAATATGCCGGTAGCGCGCCGCAGCGTTCGCGGCGACCTTGCCGTTACCACCTTTGGGCGCACGCCAAAAATGCCCACCTACCTGGTCGAATTCTCCGCCGGGGACCTGGCACGCATCAGCGCCACCAGCGGCAAGACCGAGCTATCCGTCTGGGCGATACGCGGTCAGGAAAAGGATGGCGCGGTGGCACTGGCCAACGCCCAGCAGATCCTGGCCGACTACAACGATTACTTCGGCTACGCGTTTCCGCTGCCCAAACTCGATTCCATCGCCGTGCCAGGCGGTTTCACGGGCGCGATGGAAAACTGGGGTGCCATCACGTACAACGACCAGTTGCTGCTGGTCAACGCGTCGAGCACGCTCAACGACCGGCAGGAGATCTTCAGCATCCAGGCCCACGAAATGGCCCACCAATGGAACGGCGACCTGGTCACCATGGGTTGGTGGGATGACCTCTGGCTCAATGAGAGCTTCGCATCCTGGCGCGCTGCCAAGGAAACCGATTTTCGAAATCCGGAATGGAAATGGTGGGAGACGCAGGATGCCGACAAGGAGGGCGCCATGCGGGCCGACGCCCGCATCTCCTCGCATGCGATCGCCCAACATGTCACCAATGAATTGCAAGCCGCCAACGCCTTCGATTCCGAGATCACCTACAGCAAGGGCCAGGCGGTGCTGCGCATGCTGGAAGCCCACCTGGGGGACGACGTTTTCCGCGACGGCGTGCGCCGCTTCATGAAAGCCCATGCGTATTCCAACGCCAGCAGCACCGATCTCTGGAATGCGCTGGGCGATGCCAGTGGCCGCGACGTGGCGAGAATCGCCAGCGGCTGGATCGAACGCCCAGGCTTCCCGCTGGTGTCGGTGGCTGCTGCCTGCGATGCCGCGGGCAAGCGCAGCATACGGCTGTCCCAGCAGCGTTTTCTCCTTCAGGCGAGCGATGCCGCAGCGGCACCCTGGCAGGTGCCCTTGCAGATTCGCGTCGGCAGCGAAACCAAGCCGCGTCCGGCCCTGTTGACGACGCCCGCCGAGACCTTCGAGGCGGGACGCTGCGACGAGCCGCTCAGCGTCAATGCCGGCGCCATCGGTTACTACCGCGTCGCCTACGACGCCGCCACGCTGTCCGCCAACACACTCGCGTTTGCCACACTGCCCAGTGCCGACCGGATAGCGCTGCTCGATGATCAATGGGCGCTGTTTACAGCCGGCCGGCAGGGCCTGGCGGAATATCTCAAGCTCGCCTCCCGCATGGGTTCCGACCTTGACCAGCGTGCCTGGAGCCAGGTGAACAATGCCCTGGCTTCCATCGAGCGCAACCTTCGCGGCCAGGCCAGCCATGACGCCTTTGCCGCCTATGCGCGCACGCTGCTGCAACCCGTGGCCGACCGCCTGGGCTGGCAGGGCCATGCCGATGAAAGTTCGGGTACGCAGAAGCTGCGGCGTGCCGTGCTGGTCAACCTGGGTACCTGGGGCGACACCGCCGTCATCGATGAGGCCAGGCGGCGTTTTGCCGCATTTGCGGATGATCGCACGGCCATCCCGCCCGACGACCAGGAGATGGTGCTCGCCATCGTCGCGCGCAACGCCGATGCGGCGCGTTATGACCAGTTGCACGCCATTGCCCGTGCCGCCCGCAACGATACCGAACTGCAGCGGTATTACGTTGCGCTCATGCAGGTGCGCGATCCAGCGCTGGCGGCCCAGGCGGCCCGCGTGGCAGTGTCGGATGAGTTTCCCGAGCAGGCGCAGTCCGTACGGATGGGCCTCGTGATAGAACTTGCGGTCCAGAACCCGCAACTGGCCTGGACCACCTTCACGCAAAACC
>CAIQGU010000447.1 GCA_903871435.1 uncultured Burkholderiales bacterium
GAACGCGCCACCGTCGGTACGGCGGCCGGCGATGGCGATAAAGACGTCGCCGGGTTCGATCATGCGGCTGTCTAAGCGCAGCTGGGCGCGCGCGCCCACCCGGCTGCGCAGCCAGCGCACCACCGGGGTCGACCCCGCTGTTGGCGATGCAAGCTTGTCGGACACCATAGGCTAACCCCCCGGGCCGGCCGCCTGGGCAAGCTGGCTGGCGGCGGAGTCGGGCGTCACCTGCAGGTAGCGCAGCGTTCCGGCGGCAATGACTCCGAAGGCCGGTGCCGCCACGTCACCACCAAAGAATTTTCCGGCGCGCGGATTATCGACCATCACGGCAACGACGATGCGCGGATCCGAAGCCGGAGCGAAACCCACAAACGACGACACGTAGGAGTCGACATAGTGTCCGTCCTGCAGCTTGCGCGCGGTGCCTGTCTTGCCAGCCACCCGGTAGCCGGGAATGCGTGCTGCCGGCGCCGTACCCTCATCGCTGGTTGCCATTTCCAGCATGTGGCGCATCTTGGCGGCGGTTGCCGGGCTGATGACCTGCACCGGCGTCGCCGGCGTATCCACGCGCAGTACCGATACGGGCACGATATCGCCATCGCGCGCGAACACGAGATAGGCATGGGCCAGTTGCAACAGCGATACGGAAATGCCGTAACCGTAGGCAATGGTGGCCTGCTCCACCGGTTTCCAGGTGCTGGCCGGGCGCAGCCGTCCGGTGACGGCGCCCGACAGCCCGGCATGTGGTACCTGGCCAAAGCCCACGGCAGTGAGCGTTTCCCACAAGGCCTGGGCCGGCATTTGCAGCGCAATTTTGGTGGTGCCGACGTTGCTGGATTTGGCCACGACCTGCTCCACGGTGAGCGCAGCGTGCGGGTGCTCGTCGGAGATCGTACGGCCACCGACGACGATGCGGCCGGGCGCGGTATCGATCACGGTATCGGGACGCACGACACCGGTCTGCACGGCCGTGGCGATCGAGAAAGGCTTGAGCGTGGAGCCCGGCTCGAAGGTATCCGTCACGGCCCGGTCGCGGAACTGGTTGGGGTCGTAGGTCCCGCGGTGCGCCGGGTCGAAGTCCGGCCAGTTGGCAAGTGCCAGCAGCTCGCCGGTGCGCGCATCGAGCACCACCGCGGCAGCGGCGTGGGCATTGTTGGATTCGGCGGCCTGCTTGACGGCCGCGTGGGCGATGTACTGGATGCGGTCGTCTATGGCCAGCGCCAGATCCTTGCCCTGGACCGGCTCGTGTACCCAATCGTCCTCGATGGTGTGGTGCAGGCGGTCCTCGATCACATGGCGCAGGCCGGGCTTGCCGCCCAGCACCGGGTCGTACTCGCGCTCCACGCCCTCCAGTCCCTGCTCGGCCACGTTGGTGAACCCCAGCAGATGCGAGGTGACCACGCCGTCGGTGTAGAGGCGGCGCGACTCTCGCAAGGTGTGCACGCCGGCAATGTTCAGGCTTTCGATGCGCCGCGCGACGTCCGGATCGAGCTGGCGGCGCAAGTAGACAAAACCGCGGTCCTCCGCGGAGACGCGGCGGCGCAACTCGTCGGGCGACATGTCGAGCAACCGGGCGAGTTCGGCGCGCTGGTGGCCATCGGCCGCGAAATCGTCGGGGTTGGCCCACACCGCGCGGGCGGGCACCGATGAGGCCAGTACCCGGCCGTTGCGGTCGTAAATGGTGCCGCGGGTAGCCGTCTCCGGCAACGTGCGGGCGTAACGCTGCTCGCCCTGGCGCAGAAGGAATCCCGTGGACCAGCCGCCCTGGAGGTAGACGACGCGGACCGTCAACGCACCGAAGGCGCAGAAGAGGCCGAACAGCAGCATCTTCGAACGCCACGCCGGCAAGCGTACGGCGAGCAGGTCGTCACGACGGATATTGCCGGTTGCGGCACGGCGCCGCGGTTCAGCGGTTCGTCGCGACGCCGCTCCCGCGCCGCGCGCGGCGCGTTCGCGCCCCGGCAGCGCACCATTGCTGCCGGCGCTCATGGGTACTCCGCCCGGTGACTGTCAGCGGGCGCGGGCAACATGACCACGCGGTCCGGATTGATCGCCCGCATGCCCAGGCGCTTGGCCACCGCCTCGACCGTTGCCGGCTGCGCGGCCCGCCCGAGGTCGGCCCGCAGGCGGGCACCATCGGCCGTCAGCGCCTTGGATTCCTGCTGGGCGAGCTCCAGTTCCGCAAACAGTTGGCGCGAGCGGTATTGGGAAATCACCAGCGCCAGGGAGCAGGCGACGAGCAAGGCTGCGAGCAGCGCGGCCAGCGCCGGCGCAAGCGCGCCACCGTTTGCCGCGGCGCGCGCAGCGGCATGCGTGGGATGCAGGGCACGACGGCTCATGTCGACATCCGGTTCATGCGCCCTTGACGAGAGGTTCGCCCGTGCGCTCGGCGACCCGCAGGTGCGCCGAGCGCGCTCGTGGATTCGTCCGCATCTCGGCATCGTCCGGGGCGATGCGCGCCAGCGGCGTCAGCACGGGTCGCGGCAGTTGCGAGTCTCGCAGCGGCAGGCGGCCAAAGGCGCGCTCGGGATGGGCATGCCCGTCGATGAAGCGCTTGACGATGCGGTCCTCAAGCGAATGGAAGCTGATCACAGCCAGGCGGCCGCCGGGGGCCAGGACTTGCAGCGACGCCTCGAGCATCATCGCCACCTCCTCAAGCTCCTGATTGAGGAAAATCCGTATAGCCTGAAAGGTGCGCGTGGCCGGATGCTGGAGCGGATCCTTGCGGCTTTTGAAGGGGATCGCAGACGCCACGACAGCGGCAAGGTCCGCGGTGCGCACGATCGGCCGTCCATCCTCGCGGCGAGCCACAATCGCCTTTGCAACCGATGCAGCAAACCGCTCGTCACCATAGTCGCGCAGCACCTTGCGCAGTTCCGCCGCGTCGACCTGCGCTATCCATTGGGCAGCCGACAAACCGCTCTGCGGATTCATGCGCATGTCGAGAGGTCCGTCCATGCGCAGGGAGAACCCCCGTAACGGGTCGTCGAACTGCGGCGACGACACGCCCAGGTCCGCGAGCAGGCCGTGGATGCGGGTGACGCCCCGCGCTGCCAGCAACTCGGCCAGCCGGGAGAATTCGCTGTGCACGAATTCGAAACGCGGATCCTCCCAGGCACGCGCGACCGCACCGGCTTGCGGATCGCGATCGAGCGCAATCAAACGCCCCTCGGGTGCCAGGGCCTGCAGTATCCGGCGCGAATGACCACCCCGTCCGAAGGTCGCATCGACATAGACGCCCGCCGGATCCGTGATCAGACCCTGCACCGCTGCTTCGAGCAGGACAGGCGCGTGCAGCGCGGATGGTTGCAGCGCCGCGGGTGACGCGGGTGCACCGGGCTCGGTGTCGGCTGAGGCGTTCATGGGCGCCCACGGCGATCAGAAGGAAAAACCGGCTGCCGCCTCGGGCAGGCCATTGGCGAGATCGCGTTCCTCGTTCTGCCGCAGCAGCTCCGGGTCCCAGAGCTCGAAGTGCGCGCCCATGCCGATCAGGGTGGCCTCGCGGGTCAGGCGCGCATCCTCGCGCAGGCCATTGGGTATCAGCAGCCGGCCGGCAGTATCGAGTTCCAGATCAATGGCGTTGCCCAGCAGCAGGCGCTGCAGCGCGCGCGCGGCATAGGGCAGCACCGCAAGCTCCTCGCGCTTGGCCTCCCAGCGCGGGCGTGGGTAGACGAGCAGGCAGCCGTCGGGGTGGCGGGTGACCGTCAGGCGCCCGTCGCAACCCGTGACGAGCTGGTCCCGATGCCGTGTTGGCATGGAAATCCGCCCCTTGGGGTCGAGTGTCAGCTTGGATGCGCCTTGAAACACCGCGTATTCTTCTTGTGGCGTTGCCGTAACCGCCCGGCAGAACAGCCGGTTGGCGATCACTCACTAATCCACAATCTCCCACTTTTTTCCACCGAAGTACGACTGTAGTGCATTGGCATACCGTGGTCAAGGGAGCGGGGAGCCTTTTTCCCAATCGGTACAAGCACTTAGCGGCGATTGTGCAAGTGGGATCGCGCATGGAAAACCTTCTGAAATTAAGCAGATAGGGTTTCTTTTGAAGGTGAAGTATTAAGAGGTGACGCGGGAATTCCACGCACCGCCCGTCGTCTCGCCAATCGCCCTGGGCGGCAGCGGCACATCGGCCATGAGCGGGTGACGCAGAGATGTGCCCACAAACAAAAATGCAAAGTCCGCCTGTACGCCGGATTCTGTGCGGCACGTTGCCGTGCCGTGACGATCATTCCTCTAGGCCCACGCTCGCGCGTGGACTCAAGCCACCTACCC
>CAIQGU010000448.1 GCA_903871435.1 uncultured Burkholderiales bacterium
CTCACCTCCACCCCCACGTCCGCGGTGCCAAAGAAGCTCCACCGGAAACCACTGATCAGGTACACCACCGGGTTGAACAGCGTCACGGTGCGCCAGGCGGGCGGCAGCATGTCGATGGACTAGAACGCGCCGCCGAGAAAGGTGAGCGGCGTCATCACCAGCATGGGGATGAACTGCAGTTGCTCGAAGCTCCTGGACAGTATGCCGATGATGAATCCGAACAGGCTGAACGACGCCGCCGTGATCAGCAGGAAGGCGACCATCCACAGCGGGTGAACGATATCAATGTGGATGTAGAGCGTTGCCGTGCCCAGGATGATCAGACCCAGCACCACCGATTTGGTGACCGCTGCGCCCACGTAGGCCAGCACGATCTCCATGGGCGAGAGCGGCGCCGACAGGATCTCGTAGATCGTCCCGGTGAACTTGGGCAGGTAGATGCCAAACGCCGCGTTCGAGAGGCTCTCGGTGAAGATTGTCAGCATGATGAGGCCGGGCACGATGAAGGCGCCGTACGCGATGCCGTGCACCTGGCTCATGCTGGAGCCGATGGCCGCGCCAAACACCACGAAATACAGCGACGTGGTGATCACCGGCGTGAGCAGGCTCTGCAGCACCGTGCGCAGCGTCCGCGCCATCTCCATCCGGTACACCGCCCAGACACCGTGGCGGTTGAATCCCACGGCGCTCACCGGTGGGCCCCTGCCGCCGCGCCTGGCGCCGTATCCGCCGCAGCCCCCGCATCCGCTTGTGCGCCGGGCGCATGCACCAGGCGCACAAAGATCTCCTCGAGCGAACTTTGCTGGGTGTTGAGGTCCACGTAAGCAATCCCCAACTCGGCCAGCCGCTGTAGCAGCGTGGGCACGCCGGCACCCGCGTCGCTGGTGTCAAACCGGTAGTCGATGACGCGGCCCTGGTCGCGCAGCTCCAGGCGCCAGGGATCAAGCGCAGCAGGAATGGACGTCAGCGGTTCGCGCAACTGCAGCGTGAGCTGGCGGCGGCCCAGCTTCTTCATGAGCTGAGCCTTGCCGTCCACCAGTATCAGTTCCCCGTTGCTGATGACGCCGATACGGTCGGCCATCTCCTCGGCTTCCTGGATGTAATGCGTGGTGAGGATGATGGTCACGCCGCTGGCGCGCAGGCGCCGCACCAGCGTCCACATGTCGCGGCGCAGTTCCACGTCGACGCCAGCGCTGGGTTCGTCCAGGAACAGGATCTGCGGTTCGTGGGACAGCGCCTTGGCAATCATCACGCGCCGCTTCATCCCGCCCGACAGCGTCATGATGCGGGCATCGCGCCTTTCCCAGAGCGAAAGGTCGCGCAACACCTGCTCAAGGAAGACGCGATTGGGCGCCCGGCCGTAGACGCCCCGGCTAAAGGCCACGCTGTCGTAGACGGTTTCGAAAGAGTTGGTGGCCAGCTCCTGGGGAACCAGGCCGATCTTCATGCGCGCGCGCCGGTAGTCGGTAGCTACGTCGTGGCCATCGGCCGAGACACTGCCTTCGCTGGCCGTGACGATGCCGCAGATGATGCTGATCAGCGTCGTCTTGCCGGCGCCGTTGGGGCCCAGCAGGGCAAAGATTTCGCCGCGGCGGATCTCGAGGTTGATGCCCTTGAGCGCCTGCAGGCCTGATGCATAGGTCTTGGTCAGGTTGCGCACCGCCAGTATCACGGGGCTGCTGTCCCCGGCGGCGGGCTGGTGTTGCAGCGGGTCGGACAGGGGCGGTGAAATGGTGGCGGTTTTCATGCCGCCCATGGTATCGGATTGCTGCTTCAGGTCGCTGACGCTTCTTCCGTTTCGGCGCTGTCCACCTGGGGTGGCAGCGGGCAGTCGAGCGCGGCGCACAGGGTGCGCAGACAACTGGCGGCTTTCCAGTGGGAATGACCGTCGGTGAAGGCGATGGCAAAGCACGCCTTCACCAGCAGGGGCTTCTCCAGGGGCGCCAGCAGCGCAAGGCGATCGAAAGCGCCGGAGACCTGCGCCAGTGCGATGGACGCCTGCGGCAGCAGTCCGCCGGGCACCGCCAGAACCGCCAGCCCCGCGGCGTACGCGCGCTGGGGCTCCTGCGGCAGCCGCACGTTGGCGATCAGGGACATGACCACATTCGATTCCGCGCCAACTTCGCCGATGCGCAGTGCCCGTCCCGAGAGTTTGGGGGCAAGCAGGCGCCGCTTGAGCACCGAATACAGCAGGAACTCGGCAAGTGTCACGCGGCCATCGGCCTGGATGAGCACATGAGTCAACTGCAGCAGCGCATCGCGCTGCGCGGGCACCAGCGTGCGCAGCGCCGGCATGGCGAGGTCGAGCAGCGGCAGGCGCCAGCCGGGCGGCAACTGGCTGATGGTGCCGGCGTATTGCTCCAGCGGCGCCACGGCATCGCCACCAAAGCGCTCGACAACCGCGGCGCGCTGCTGGCTGCGCACCGCGGGTTCAGGGTCGAGCAGCATCGCCAGGGCCAGATATTGCGCCTGGGTGGCATTGGACAGCGCGGGCCGCATCCCGAGGGCATCGATGCGGTTTTGCATGCTCGCGGCAAACGGCAGGTTCGCAGCCGGCGTCTGGCCAATCGATGACCGCAGGGCTGCCGTGCCCGCTGGCCCCGACGCAGGGGCGCCGCCGGCACGCGCGCCCACCGTGCCGGCCAGCGGACTGAGCAGGCTGGCGGCGAAGCCGGCCGGTTCAAGGTGCCCGTATTGCAGGGGCGGCAGGTCTGGTTCGGCCGCTGGCGTCTCGATCTTGGCTTCCGACCCCAGGTATTCGACGGCTCGGCCATAGATACGTCGCAGGCGCTCCATCAAGGGGGGATGCGAGGCGAGCATGCCGTCCGCCAGTCCCAGGCTGACCGGCGCCATGAACATGTGCGAGAGGGTCTCGGCATGCAGGTGCACGACTACGCCGCCGCCTTCGGCGCCCAGGCCGCCGATCTTGCGCAGGGCCCCGCCGATGCCGTCGGGGTTACGGGTGAACTGCACGCTGCTGGCGTCAGCCAGGAATTCGCGCTGGCGTGAAACACTGGCCTTGATGAGGCGGCCAAAGAACACGCCGATGTAGCCCACGGCCAGGATGGCCAGGCCCCCAATGAACATCACGCGCGCGATGTTGTCGCGGGAGTCCCGGCCATCACCGATGGACATCAGGAAACGCCCGAACAAGGCCAGCATGAGCAGGCCCTGCACGACGCCGATCATGCGCACGTTCAGGCCCATGTCGCCATTGAGAATGTGGCTGAATTCGTGGCCGACGACGCCCTGCAGCTCATCGCGGCTGAGCCGGGTCAGCGTGCCTTGGGTCACCGCCACGATGGCATCGGATGGATGGATGCCGGCGGCAAAGGCGTTGATGCCCTCCTCGCCGTCGAGCACGTAGGCCCGCGGCGCGGGGATGCCCGATGCGATCGCCATTTCCTCGATGACATTGCGCAGGCGCCGTTCGGCTGGGTCCCGCGTGTCCGGATCCACCGCCCGTGCCCCCACCATCTTCGCCACGGCGTCCCCGCCGGCCTCGAGGTCCAGGATTTCTATGAAACTGCCACCGATGATAATCAGCAGCACGACTCCGGTGGTGGTCTCGAAAAAATAATTGGGAAGGGCATGGATGCCATAGCGCGCCCAATTGCCGTGCGGGGCGAGCACGCCCAGGAAAAGGGCGGCCAGCACGCCGTTGACGGCGAGGACGATGCAGACCACCGCGAGCAGGAAGAGACCCACCAGCAGCCGGCTGGAGCGCCGCGCTGCTTCCTGGTGTTCGAAGAAATTCATCGCCATGGCGGCAAGGCCCCGGCGTGCGGAGCTAGAACTGGACCTTGACCGCTTTCTTTTCTTCCGGCGACTCGGTCGCTGCCAGCTGCTCGGCGGTCTTGAATCCGAAGCCGTTGGCAATGAGGTTGCCCGGGAATTGCTCGACCGCGATGTTGTAGCCCATCACGGTGTCATTGAAGGCCTGCCGTGCAAAGGCGATCTTGTTCTCGGTGCTGGTGAGCTCCTCGCTTACCTGCAGCATGTTCTGGTTGGCCTTGAGGTCCGGGTAGGCCTCGGCAACCGCGAAGAAGCGCGTGAGGCTGGCGCCCAGCGCGTTCTCGGCTGCGCCCAGCTGGCGCACCGCGCTGCCGTCGGTGGGGTCGGCCGCCGCGGTGACCTGCGCCGAGACCGCCGTATTGCGCGCGGCAATCACCGCTTCCAGGGTTTCACGCTCGTGCTTGATGTAGCCCTTGGCCGTTTCCACCAGATTGGGAATGAGGTCGTACCGGCGCTTGAGCTGGACGTCGATCTGGGCAAAGGCGTTCTTCACCTGGTTGCGCAGGCCGACCAGGCCGTTGTAGGCGCTCATGGCCCAGACGGCGATGACGATGATCAATCCCAGCAGTACGTATCCCACCATTTTGGACTCCTTGACTAGGCCTGCAATGCGTCGGACCGGGGTTGGCTTCGGCGCGTGACGTTACTATGAAACGCCCGGGTCCGAAAGCTCGAACAATGCTGTTACCGGCTGGCGCTGCTGCCGACGCTGGCAACTGCCCTGCAGCACAAGCAAGGAAGGCCTAAGGGCCTCCCGGTGTGACGCGGGTTGCCCGCAGCAGCACCGTGGCATGCGGATGGCCGCCATGCGGCCGGTAAAGCGTGCCCTGTACTCGTGCAGGTTTGCCGTTATAGGCCACGGAAAACGCTGTCCGGGGAATGATCTGCACCAAATCGACCTGGGCGGCCGCGGCGTTGTTCTCGTCACCCGGGGTGGCGTCGATGCAGACCGGATTGGCGAGGGTGAGCAGCCATATGCTCTCCGGCCGGTCGCCGGTTTCGAAGGATTTGTAGTGGGGCGGCCCTGGCACGACGTCCATGCGCAGGGTGCCTGCCAGGGTCTCTTCTTCGGGTTCGAAGCGCAGGCAGTCGCCGGCTTGCGCTGCGCCCGCGGCCGCAAGCGCCAGCCCCGCGCACAGCAATGCGGCGGCTACGGGGAAGGAGCCGCGCACGC
>CAIQGU010000449.1 GCA_903871435.1 uncultured Burkholderiales bacterium
CCTGGTGCGCATCCCGGTGTAGAGCTGCAGTGCCTCACCGGGGCGGGCATGCCGCTTCCGATCAGCACGGATCGTCTGCTGCTTCGATCCGACCAGGATCGGCTCCCGAAACTGCCGTTTGAACGAGTAAGCGACCATGCCCAACCTCTTCTCTAACCGGTGATGATTAGCTCTCCACGGGGCTTCCTGGCCCCGGCCGCGGCGCCGATCGAATAGGAAATCGCCACCTCCTCCATCGCAAAGCCTGCGAACACCGCGCGGACCTCGGGCCGATCGTTGAGGCTCAGGACAAACCGCCCCTGGATGCCACCGAGCTGCTCGGCCAGGCGCTCGTAATCGGCCCGCTCGAAGATGCCGGCGCCGTAGTCGGCCTCGCCGCCCCAGTAGGGCGGATCGAGGTCGAACAGCGTCTCCGGCCGATCGTAGCGGCGGATCAGCTCGGGATATGGAAGCCGCTCGATCACCACGCCGGAGAGGCGGTCGTGAACCGCCTCCAGCAGCGGGCCGAGCTTGTTGACGTCGAACCTGGCGGACGATCTGGGGCTGACACCGAAGGAGCGCCCCTCGATCTTCCCGCCGAAGCCGGCGCGCTGCAGGTAGAGGAACCGCGCTGCGCGCTCCAGATCCGTGAGCGTGTTCGGCTCTGCGCGCAGCAGGCGTTCGAACTCGCTGCGGCTGGTGAGCTGCCAGCGCAGCATGTCCATCAACGGCACATAGTGGCGCTGCAGGATGCGGAACAGGTTGCTCACGTCCGTCGAGATGTCGTTGATCACCTCGGCCGGGCTGCGCCAGGGGCGGCGCAAAAACACGCCGCCGGCGCCGGCGAAGGGCTCGACATAGGTCTGATGCGGAATCTGGGCCAGACGGCCGATGATCCTGTCAGCGAGCCGGCGCTTGCCGCCGAGGTAATAGATCGGCGGGCTCACCGGCTCGCACGGCGTTAACGTGAGGTCCACACACAGCTCCTATCGTCGCCGCTCTCCGGCCGGAGAAGGCGGGGCGGTTGATCCGTGTGCGGACCTGCATCCGCACGGCTGAGGCTGTTGACGCAGCCTTGGCCCCCGCCGAAACCGACGGGCTGCTGATCAGTCGATCGCCTGTGGCCCGCCCGGTGACAGCGGCGCGATCTCTCCGCCAGCCGATCCGCCAGCCGCATCGAGCGCCCAGCTGCAGTGATCCTCGGTGGCGCCGAGCTGCCGACCGATCCAGGTGAGGACGGCACAAGCACCGGAGGCGAAGGCCTTGACGCGGCCGGCGCCGTCTCGCCGAGCGCGGGCCAGGCGCTGGGAGATCGTCTCGTCCGGCGCGCCGCCGGTCACCACATTGCCGGTCTCGTCCAGGATCAGCAGGATGTTGACGGCAAAGCGCTCGATGAGCGGGCAAATGAGGCACGTCATGGCGACGACACCGCGAGGTTCAGGACTGTTGCCGCGCGGCCCGCGCCGATCACGCCCGCCGCCTCAAGCGTCTGGATGCCAGCAATGGTGGTCGGATCGCTCACGTCCACCTGGATCGCCGCCAGCAGGCTGTCATAGACATCCTGCACGGCCGCATTGCTTCGCCCAGCAGTGATGATGGCTTGGCGTTCGGCGGCGGTGAAGCGGTTGCGAAACGCCAGCGGGTTGATGAGCGTCATGGCGGGCGCGGCGGGCGCATACAACGCTCGGCCATCGTCCACGACCAGCGAGAAGCCAGCGCCAGGATCGAACGCCGGATCGGCGATGACTCGGTTAAGCGCCGTGCCCGTTGGCTGCGTGGTGCCATCTGATGCCACGCAGGGCGTGGAGCAGACGACGAGATAGTTGGCGGCCGCCGCCGATGCGCTGCTGAGCAGTAACAGCGCAAGCGTGCCGCGGATCACCACTGACATACGATCACCTTTCCTGCTGCGCCCGCACCGCCGGTCCCGCCTGTGCCGCCGATGGATGAACCGCCTCCTGCCCCGCCGCCTGCGGGAAACGCGCCCGCACCGCCGTTGCCGCCGTTGCCGGATGTATTTGAGCCCCCGCCGGAACCTCCCGCGCCACCCGTGTTGGAAGCGGGCCAATATGCGTTGTCGGCTTGCGTGGCGCCGTTTGTTGCAACAGCAGTTGCGCCAGGGGCGATGAGATTGTTGGTGTAAGCGATGGCGCCTGTTGGAAGCCCGGTCTGCGCTGTGCCAGCATTGAAGCCGCCACCGCCACCGCCACCTGTGGCACCAGCGTATGCTGAGTTGCCGCTATACTGACTCGAACCTAGCGCGTTGCTTCCACCACCAGCGGAAGCGCCGCCGAAGTTTCCGGCGTTGGGGATGCCGCCTTGCCCGCCGCTCACGCCAGCCGCAGCGTTCGAATTCAATCCCGCGACGCCGCCGCCGCTACCACCAGTAGTTGCTGCGCCCTGGACGCCAAAAACACCGTTGCTGCCGCCGCTCCACCACAAGATGTTGCCGAACTTGCTGATGCCACCGCTCACCCCATTTGCGCCGCTGCCACCACCGGTGCCAGCCGCGCCAACTGTGACAGTGACCGTAGCCGGGACAAGCGCAGCCGGGACATAAAACGACCCGATGGCACCACCGCCACCGCCGCTGCCACCGCTGCCCGACTGACCTGCGGTCATGACGGCACCGCCTCCACCGCCGACACCGCCG
>CAIQGU010000450.1 GCA_903871435.1 uncultured Burkholderiales bacterium
ATGCCGGTGCGCGTGACGATCCATTCATCGGAAGTTTCAATATCGCGTGCCGCGAGGTCGGCCACCAGAGCGGCATTGGTCACGACCCGTTGCGGCAATCCCGAGCCCGTGCCGATCAGGCGCGAGACCCGGGGTAACGAGGAACTGAGTTCAGGCACGGGCGGCATCCACGTCCAGTTTTGGCGTTGCCGCCGTTTTAAGGGCCACCGCTGGCACGGCGGCCGAAGCGGCACCGTGCGCATTTGCAGAGCCTGCATCCGCCGTGTTTGGCAGTGCCGGCGTCTGCTCAGGCACTCCGTGGTCATCAGCAGCGGCATCCGCCGGTTGCCGGGCCGCCAGCAGCGGCGCCATGGCACGGGCCGTCCGCTCGAGCAGGCGGTTGGTGGTGGCGTCGAAACCCCGGCGCAGGGCAAATTCAAAGGCGTATGCATCAGAGGAGCCGTGGCTCTTGATCACGACCCCGCGCAGCCCGAGCAGAACAGCGCCGTTGTACCGGCGATGATCGACCCGGCGGCGAAAGCGATTGAGCACCGGCAGGGCCAGCATGGCGATGAGCTTGGAGCCGATCGTGCGGGTGAACTCCTCGCGGATGAAACCGGCCAGCATCTGCGCCAGGCCTTCGGAGGTCTTGAGCGCCACATTGCCCACGAAGCCGTCGCATACGATCACATCAACGGTGCCGCGGAAAATGTCGTCGCCCTCGACGTTGCCATGAAAGTTCAGCCCGCTGCCGCGCAGCAGTTCACCGGCGCGCTTGACGACTTCATTGCCCTTGATGACCTCTTCGCCCACGTTGAGCAGACCAACGCTGGGGCGCTCCCGCCCCTGCAGCGATTCGGCCAGGGCGCAGCCCAGCATGGCAAATTGCACGAGGTGCTCGGCTTCGCAATCGACATTGGCGCCCAGATCCAACCAAGTGGTGAGGCCGCCCTTCTGATTGGGCAGCGCATGGGCGATCGCGGGACGGTCGATCCCGGCTTGTGTCTTGAGAACATAGCGGGCAATGGCCATGAGCGCGCCGGTATTGCCCGCGCTTACGGCGACATCGGCCTCGCCGCCCTTGACCGCTTCGATAGCGAACCGCATGGACGAGCGTTTTTTTGTTCGCAGCGCGGTGGTGAGCGAATCGTGCATTTCCACGACTTCATCGGCATGCACCACACGCACCCGGCTGGCCAGCGCTCCCAGGCCGCCATGCCGAGCGAGTTCGGACTCCACGGACGCGCTGCGCCCCACCAGCAGCAATTGCGCGGACGGCTCCTGGCGAGCAAAGGCCAGGGCCGCCGGTATCGTTACCGGTAGGCCATGGTCTCCACCCATGCAATCGACTGCGATTCGAACCGTCATGCGATCTTTCAAGGCACGGCCCCGCCTCGGCCTCCGGTGAAATCCGGAGGCGCGTCAGGTACCCCTTCGTGCGGCAGGCTGCGTGTGGCCTCGTACGCCGGTCTTTGCGCCATGGTGCAGGCTTTCAAAGCAGGCGGCCGCCGGCGCGGACCACTTTGCGCCGCGGCACGCAACGGCAGCGTCTTTTATTCAACCGTGCAGTTCAATTGCACTGGCCCGTTGCCAACGTACTTCGGTCAAGGTCTCTCGACCAATTTACTGCGGCCAACATAATTCGGCGTACAGCGACAAATGTACTGCGGCCTCGAGGCCGGTCTTACTCGTCGGACTTCGTGGCAATGACCTTCTTGCCGCGGTAAAAGCCGGTTGGGCTGATATGGTGGCGACGCACCACTTCCCCCGTTGCGGGTTCAACCGCCAGCGGCGGCACGCTCAGGAAGTCATGCGCGCGATGCATATTGCGCTTGGACGCCGATTTTTTATTCTGTTGGACAGCCATGATGCGAATCCTGAAATTTTCGGTAATCCGGCATTTTAGACGATGCAGCGCCCGGGGGAAAGCCAGACCCGCAAAAGGCTAGTCTGCGCCGTCGGCGCGACTCAGGAGTCCCGAAAACGGGATTTGCGGGGTGTTTTGACAGATATTGCACCATTTTGGGGCTTTGTCTTGCCCGACGGGGCCTTTGCCACCGATGGCTCTGGTGCCTGAAGCTGCTCGCGCAGGGCAGCCAGGCCGGCAAAAGGATGCGGCGGCTCGTGGGCATCGGCCGGCACCGCGCCTGAGCCTTGCAGCACCGTGGCGTTGCCGGCGATGGGAATGCAATCGGTATGGCGCGGCGAAATGGGGAGCTGCAAGATAACCTCGTCTTCGATGAGGCCGGCAAGGTCGAAGTGGGAACTGCCCAGCAGAGCTTCCTCCGGGGTGTCGTCAATCGGAATGGCAGCCAATTCGGCCTGGGTGTTCACAAAATAGAACGTGCGCTGGGCGTCAAGCGTCAGCGCCAGCTTGCTGGAGCAGCGGTCGCAGCGCAGGGGCAGCGTAGCGTCGAGCTGCAATTCCAGCGCCGGACGGCCCTGGGCATCGGTTAGGCCGCGGCATTCATAGTTGAGCAGGACATCGCGGTCCCCGGGGCCGTCGGTAAGGCTGGCGCACAGGCGTGGCATTGCCGACAGGGCCAGCCGCCCGCGCCATGCGGCGCCGCTGCGCGCTGCTGAAAAAACGTCAATCCGGTCCATATGTTTTCCGCAATGGCGCGCGTCGCGCACGCCGGCCATTTCCTGGCGCCAACCGGGGGCTCGCTGCGCCGTATCAACAGACCTGCTGGCGCGCAATACACTCGGGCGTTGAATACAACGGCCATTGACGACAGGCCCGGTACCCGACCGGCCCCGGAAGGCCCCCTGCAACATGCCGCACGAAATGCCGCACGAAATGCCGCACGAAACTTCACGCCCAATCGTACTCGCCTCATCGTCGCGGTACCGGCAGCAGCAACTGGCGCTGCTCCGCGTGCCGTTCACAACGGCCGTTCCGGATATCGACCGCTGGACGGCAAGAATTTTCAAGGGGTCCATCGTGTAAGTGAATAACCACCTGACCGCGCTCTCTAGTAAGCTCCATATGCA
>CAIQGU010000451.1 GCA_903871435.1 uncultured Burkholderiales bacterium
ACGGCAGCAGCCAGTTCAGCGCGGCCGCATTCTCGATGAAGGCGTCGTCGGCAGATTCGTCGACTGCCCGCGCCAACGGCGACGGCTGCTCTTGCGCCGCCATGCCGGTTTCGTTTTGAATGCGCATTGCGATTGCGATGTTCGTGGCGGATGGCAAGGTGAGTCGGTGCCCGAGCGACGCGCTCAGCAGCCAGTGCCACCCTTGCCGTCGCTGTTGACGAAGCTGATGGCGGGCTGGGCATCGTCCGACGCGGGCGATGTGTAGACGATGGTGCAGGTGCCGCGGGCGCCATTGACCGCCACGGCGATGGTGCCCCCTGCCTGCTGCCCGCCGCCGACGAGCGAGACCTGGTCATTGGCCAGGTCAAGCCCGGTAGCCGCAACGATGCCGGCCTCGGTCGCGGCCGGGTAGCCAAAAATCGTGGAAATGGTCGTGCCGTCAACGTTGACCGATCCGGTAGCGCCCAACTGGTTGTGCACCTGGGCGGAGGCGCGCGTGATCTGCGCCGCGGCGCGCACGGAGCCGTAAATGGCCTGTTGCTTGGCGGTACGCGCCTCCGAGCCGAAGTTCCATAGGCTCGGTGCGGCGAGCGCAGCGACGGTCGCCAGGAAAAGCACGGCGACCAGCAATTCCACCATGGTGAATCCGGCCGAGCGGCCAAAGTAACGTCGGACCAGGTGGGCACAGGCGTCAAGGGGCTTCATAGGAATCTCGTCGTCTTTTCCGGTAATACCGTTACACAGCGGAGGGCGCCCGGCCTAGGCTGCGGTAACCGTTCAAATCGGTAGCCGCCCGAATTCGCCCCTCTTTTCAAAGCATCTGGGACGGATTTTCGGGTGGGGTGTCCCGTGGGAGTACCGTGAATATGGGGTGTTTATTTGCTCAATTCGGAGGCACCGGGCGCTCAAGTCTTCCGGCCTGCTGCCGGTCCCGGGCAAAATGCCGGGTCTCCCGGCTTTTCAACCCCCGGGCCGAACGCCGGCCGGGATCTAAAGGCACTGCATATGAACAAGGAAATCATCGCCACGGCGGCTGCACCGGCTGCCATCGGCCCGTATTCGCAGGCGGTAAAGACCGGCTTGGTGGTGTTCCTGTCGGGCCAGATCGGGTTCAACCCGGCGACCATGGAACTGGTCAGCGATGATTTCGAGGCCCAGGTACGCCAGGCTTTCGCCAACCTCGATGCCGTCGCGCGCGCGGCGGGCGGCAGCCTGGCCAACGCGGTCAAGTTTTCGCTTTTTCTCACCGACCTGGCGCAATTTGCCAAGGTCAACACGATCATGACCGAGCTCGTGCCGGCGCCGTTTCCGGCCCGCTCGACCATCGGCGTGGCCAGCCTGCCGCGCGGTGCCCAGTTCGAGGTCGAGGCCATACTGGTACTCAGCTGACGGCATGCTTCGGCCTGGCGCCGCGGCCAAGTCGGCCACGCGGCCTGCGCAATTGTCGGAATCTGCCGTGGAGGGCAGCGCCATCCGTTCACGTACCCCCGGCGTTCGTCCTGGCAAGCAAAAGGCAGCGCACGTTGCCGGGCACGCCGCGGATAACGGGACAGCGGCCGCCGGCGCCGTACCCGCGCGTGCGGCCGCGCTGGGAACGCCCGCAGAGCGCGCCGCGCGTATCGGGCTGGTGCGTGATTGGGATTTCCTGCTCCATTTGCCGCTGCGCCACATCGATGAAACCAGCATCACGGCCGTAGCATCCCTCGCGCCAGGCACCAGCGGGCAGGTCGAGGGCGACATCGTCGATGCGCAGGTATCGGTACGAGGCCGTCGCCAGCTGTTGGTGCGTTTGCGTGATGCCAGCGGCGACCTGCTGCTGCGCTGGGTGAATTTCTATG
>CAIQGU010000452.1 GCA_903871435.1 uncultured Burkholderiales bacterium
ACGCTTCATGGTCCGGCTGGTGAAGGGCGCCTATTGGGACAGCGAGATCAAGCGCGCCCAGGTTGAAGGGCAGGACGACTTTCCCGTCTACACGCGCAAGGCGCACACCGACCTGGCGTACCTGGTTTGCGCCCAGCGCCTGCTGGGACACCAGGAGCGCATCTTTCCCCAGTTCGCCACCCACAACGCCCTCACGCTCGCCGCTGTGCTGCAACTGGCGGAAGCCGCGCGTGCCCGCCAGTTCGAACTGCAATGCCTGCACGGCATGGGCGAGAGCCTGTACGACCGGGTGGTCGGCAGTGCGCACCTCGGACTGGCCTGCCGCATCTACGCACCGGTGGGCAGCCACGAGACGCTGCTGGCCTACCTGGTGCGGCGTTTGTTGGAAAATGGTGCCAACTCGTCGTTCGTCAACCGCGTGGTCGACGATGCCGTTCCCATTGACGACCTGCTCGCCGACCCGGTAGATGCCGCACGCCAGTCGGGCGGGCAACCGCATCCGGCTATCGTGCTGCCACCACAGATGTTTGCGCCCGCACGGCGCAACTCCCGTGGCCTTGACCTGTACGACGTCCCCACGCTGGCTGCGCTCCAGGCCGCGTTTGCGGCCAGTGCCGCGCGCGCCTGGAGCGCTGCTCCGATACTTGCCAGTGATCGCTTCGTGTCAGCCACCGGTGATGAAGTACAGGCCCTGCGCAACCCGGCGCGCCCGGGACACGTGGTGGGCCAGGTGCAAGCGGCTTCCGCGACCGACGTGGATTCGGCGCTGCAATTTGCGGTGCAGGCCGCGCTGCAACCCCCGCTGCAACCCCCGCTGCAATCCGCGTCTCAACCAACGCAGCAATCCGAATCCCCATCGGCAGGCAGCGACAGCCCCGCGCAGAATTGGGCGGCAAGCACCGGGTCGCATCGCAGCGCGGTGCTCAATGCCGTCGCCGACGCCTTCGAGGCGCGGCGCGACGACCTCATGTGGCTGGCAATTTCCGAAGCCGGCAAGACGGTGCCCGACGCTGCCGGCGAGGTGCGCGAGGCCGTCGATTTCTGCCGCTACTACGCAGCCCAGGCCGCCAACCTCCCTGCCGATGCGGATGCCCCGCTGGGTTGCGTCGTCGCCATTTCGCCTTGGAATTTCCCCCTGGCCATCTTCACCGGCCAGATCGCCGCCGCGCTGGCCGCCGGTAATGCGGTTCTGGCCAAGCCGGCGCAGCAGACGCCGCTGATCGCCGCGCTGGCGGTGCGCCTCATGCACGGCGCCGGCGTGCCCCGCGCCGCATTGCAGCTGTTACCGGGCGATGGCACGGTGGGTGCCCGCCTGGCAGCCGACCCGTGCGTACAAGCCGTGTTGTTCACCGGCTCCACGGAAGTCGCTTCCCGCATTGATGTGGCGCTTGCCGCGGGGCCTGCGGGCGCTGATGCCGTACTCGTTGCCGAAACGGGCGGCCAGAACGCCATGATCGTCGACTCCAGCGCCCAGCCCGAACAGGTGGTGCAGGATGCGCTGCTGTCGGCCTTTGGCAGCGCCGGGCAGCGCTGCTCCGCCTTGCGCATCCTCTGCCTGCAGGAGGAAATCGCCGGGCCCGTGCTGGCCATGCTGGTCGGTGCCGCCGCGGAACTGCGCATGGGCGACCCCGCAGACCTGACGACCTACGTGGGCCCGGTGATCGATGCCGTGGCGCGTGACCGCATTGAAGCCCACGTTCGCGCGTTCGCACCGCACCGCGTGCTGGCGCGGCTGGTGCCGCGCGCTGGCAGCGCGCCCCTGGCCGAGAACGCAACCTTCGTTTCGCCTACCATCGTGGAGATCAACAACATCGCCGAGCTCGAGCGCGAGGTGTTTGGCCCGGTGCTGCACGTCCTGCGGTACCGCCGCGAATCGCTGGGCGCACTGATCGATGCGATCAATGCCACCGGCTATGGTCTCACCTGCGGGATCCACAGCCGCATCGACGAGACCATCGACTTCATCGCGGCCCGCATCCGCGCCGGCAATATCTACGTCAATCGCAACATGATCGGCGCCGTGGTGGGCGTGCAGCCCTTTGGCGGGGAAGGGCTGTCGGGCACGGGCCCCAAGGCGGGCGGTCCCTGGACCGTAGCGCGCCTGCAGAAACCTCGCGGTGTGCTTTCGCTGGCGCCGCTGGCACTGGGCGCCGCGCGCGTGGCCGAAGCACCGGCCGCCTTGCGCCAGTTGCAGGAATGGCTGCATGCAAATGGCAAGGTCGCGCTCGCATCCCTATGCGCCGAGTACAGCGTATGCACGCCCATCGGCTGCCGCTTTGATCTGGTGAGCGCAACGGGGGAGTCCAACACCCTGCAATACCGGCCGCGCGGCGCCGCGCTCTGCGTGGCGGCAGACGATGGTCCGCTGGAAGTCGACGCGTTGCTGGCGCAACTGGCAGCAGCGGCGGCCACCGCCAACCGGGCCGTCGTTCCCGACACCGCGGCCGCGCGCCGCATCGTTGCGCAGCTGCCCGCGCTGGTGCAGGAGGGCGTGGTCTGGACGGGTACCGAAGGCAGCGCGCAGGATGCCGGGGCCGGCTACGAACTGGTGCTGGTTTCGGGCACGCCGGACGCAGCTGCCGAACTGGCGCTCACCCTGCGCCGCACGCTGGCGCAGCGGCCCGGCGCACGCATACCCGTGCTGCGCGACCAGGACCAGCGTTACGCGCTGGACCGCATGGTGACCGAACAGGTCGTGACGGTGAATACAGCCGCCGCCGGCGGCAACGCAAGTCTCATGAGCCTCAAGCCGCTGTAGGCACCCAGGGGGTTTTACGCGGGCCATTCGGGCGCGAAGTTCACCGACCCTCATGGTGGTGACGAAGCAAGGCGCTCCGTTCTGAGCCAACTGCGGAATTGCGACCTACAGGTGTTGCGGAACATCCATCGACTGGTGCAGGACCCGGACAATCTCGATATACACCTCGCCGTGCCGGTAGGAGATCAGATGTCGATTGACCAGTAACCTTCCATATCCCGCACGGATGTGTTCGCAGGATTATCCCAGCTCGGGAAAGTCGATCAGGCTGCGGATGGCATCATCCAATTGTCGAAGGTAGAGATCGGCTTGAGGCGATCCCCAGCGTTTCAGGGTATCGGCCCAGATCGCCTTC
>CAIQGU010000453.1 GCA_903871435.1 uncultured Burkholderiales bacterium
AGGCACGCCTGGCCGGTCCGGCCGCAGGTGCCGCCGCTGGGGTCAGCCGCCAGGGTCAGCCGTCAGAGTCAGCCGTCAAGGTCAGCCGCGATGCTCAGCCGCCGGTGCCGCCGATCGTCAACCCCTCGATACGCAGGGTGGGCTGACCCACGCCCACCGGCACGCTCTGGCCTTCCTTGCCGCAGGTGCCGATACCCGAGTCCATGCGCATGTCGTTGCCGATCATGGTGACGCGCGTGAGCGCGTCGGGGCCGTTGCCGATGAGGGTGGCGCCCTTGAGGGGTGCGCCCAGCTTGCCGTTCTCGATAAGGTAGGCCTCGGCCATGGAAAACACGAACTTGCCGTTGGTGATGTCGACCTGGCCGCCGCCGAAATTGCGGGCGTAGATGCCGCGTTTCACCGAGCGGATGATTTCCTCGGGGTCGGCGTCGCCACCCAGCATGCAGGTGTTGGTCATGCGCGGCATGGGCAGGGCGGCGAAGGACTCGCGCCGTGCGTTGCCCGTGGGCGCCGTCTTCATGAGACGCGCATTCATGCCGTCCTGCATATAGCCGCGCAGAATGCCATCCTCGATCAGCACGGTGCGCTGGGTGGGGTTGCCTTCATCGTCGATGTTGAGCGAGCCGCGCCGCTCGGCGATGGTGCCATCATCGATGACGGTGACGCCCTTGGCCGCTACGCGCTGGCCGATGCGGCCGGCAAAAGCACTGGAGCCCTTGCGGTTGAAATCGCCCTCCAGGCCGTGGCCGATGGCCTCGTGCAGCAATATGCCGGGCCAGCCGGGCCCCAGCACCACGCTCATCACGCCGGCGGGCGCCGGGCGTGCCTGCAGATTCACCAGTGCCATGTCCACGGCTTGTTGCGCGTATTCCTGCAGCAGCGCGGGCGTGAACACACCCAGTCCCGTGCGGCCGCCGCCACCGGAGAACCCCTGCTCGCGCCGGCCGTTTTCTTCAACGATGACGGTGAGCGAGATCCGCACCAGCGGCCGCACATCGGCGGCCAGCAGGCCGTCGGAGCGCGCCACCAGCACCACGTCGTATTCCGACGCGAGATTGGCCATCACCTGGCGTACGCGCGGATCCAGCGCACGCGCGGCCTGTTCCAGCTGCTCGAGCAGCCGGACTTTTTCGGTCGCGGGCAGGGAGGCCACCGGGTCATCGACGCCGTACAGGGCCTTTTGCGATCGGGACTGCAAGTGCGGCGCGGCCGCGGTCTTGCCGCTGCCGCTCCGGGCGATCGAGCGCACGGTGCGCGCCGCCTGCAGCAACGCGTCGTTGGAGATGTCGTCGGAGTACGAGAAAGCCGTGCGCTCGCCACTGATGGCGCGCACGCCCACGCC
This sequence comes from uncultured Burkholderiales bacterium, assembly GCA_903871435.1. Taxonomy (GTDB): domain Bacteria; phylum Pseudomonadota; class Gammaproteobacteria; order Burkholderiales; family Burkholderiaceae_F; genus GJ-E10. The sequence goes on from CAIQGU010000453.1 coordinate 1,343, forward strand.
CTGGTCGATGCCAAAGCTGCCCGACTTGACGATGCCCTCCTCGAGCGCATACGACTCGGAGCGGGTGTACTGGAAGTAAAGGTCGGCGTAGTCGGCCTTGTGCTCGAAGACGCTGGCCAGGGCGCGCTGCAGGTGCGTTTCGTCCAGGCCATAAGGCTCGAGCAGCAATGCGCGGGCGGTGGACAGGCGCTGGATCGCGGGTTCAACGGGATTCATGCATACACTCCTGACAGATTCACGCTTGCCGCGAGCCGAAGGTTCGGTTCTGCGGATTCAGACTATGGCAGCTTATGCGACTTCATTTGCAACTTCACGCGCCGCCGGCTTACACCAGCACCCGGTGCGCCAGCGCGGGCAGGCTGGCCCGGCACCGGGCGATCCGGCCCAGATCGATTTCTCCGCTGACCACCCCGGCGCCCGCCGGCAGCACCGCAACGATTTCTCCCCAGGGATCGATGAGCATCGAATGACCGAAGGTGGCGCGGCCATTTTCGTGCTGGCCGCCCTGCGCCGAGGCCAGAACGTAGCAGAGGTTCTCGATCGCGCGGGCCCGCAGCAGGGCTTCCCAGTGTGCCTTGCCGGTGGTGGCGGTGAACGCGGCCGGCACGACGATGAGATCGGCGCCGGCAAGGCAGCGGTACAGCTCCGGAAAGCGCAGGTCGTAGCATACCGACAGGCCGACGCGCAGCGTGGTGGCGCCGATGGTGCAGTCGACGGCAACAGGTTCCTGCCCGGGAAGTATGGAGCGAGATTCGTCGTACGACTCCTCACCCTGGCGAAAAGAGAACAGGTGGATCTTGTCATAGCGCGCCACGCGCATGCCCTGGGGGTCAAATACCAGCGTGCTGTTGTAGACGTGATCCGCGTCGGGCGCTGCCAGCGGCAGGGTGCCGCCTACCAGCCAGATGGCATGCTGGCGCGCCTGCCCGGCCAGGAAATCCTGGATGGGGCCGATCCCTTCGGCCTCGCGCACGTCGACCTTGTCGCGGTCTTTCTGGCCCATCAGGCAGAAATACTCGGGCAGCACCACCAGGCGCGCGCCGCCGCGCACCGCCTGCTCGATGAGCGCGGCGGCCGCCTGCAGGTTGGCGTCGACCCGGGTGCCGGAGATCATCTGCACCGCAGCCACGCGTATTCCGGAACCCGTCTGTGTCGCCCCGCTCACGATTTGCCCACCCTGATGATGTCCCCGCCCACGATTTTGCCGTCCCGCCAGCCGATTATGCGTCAAGCTATGCATCAAGCCGCTGCGTGGACCCGCTGCGCGATCGGGCTGCGTATACCTGTTGCGTAAACCCACTGCGTGAACCCGCGGCGCCAGTCCGCGCCCGACTCTGGTTCCCCATGTGGGGGCGGCGGGTCCGCATTGCACCCATCAACCGCAAAATCCCAGGGGTCTTTCCGGCCGTTCAATCGCTGCCTGCCGCGGCCGCCGGCCGCGATTCGAATTTCACTTTATCCACCTTGGGGTCGGCCCATGACCCGGTCACCATGTAGACATTGGTGAAGGCCGCCTGCAGCGGCTTGCGGAACAGGTAATTGGCGATGAAGGTGCCCACGCCAATGGCCGGGTTGACCAGGATATACGCCAGAGACGCGGTGCCGGCATTGATTTCCGGTATGACCACGACTTCGAGCTTCTGCGTCTCGGCGTTGATGTCGGCGTCGCCCTTGATGCGGACGACAGCGTTGAGGCCCTTCATGATGAAGTCGTCGGTGGTCAGGTTGCCATTGCTGACCACGGCGTTGGCGGAGATCGAATCGAAAGCGAACCCCTCGGAAAAGAGATCGCGAAAATCAAGCGTTACGCGGTTGGGCAGCGATTGCAGGGAAAAGACGCCCAACAGCCGCCCGCGCACGCCCGCATCGGCCTTCAGGAACTGACCTTTCTCCGCTGCCAGGTGCAGCTTGCCGTTCAGGCTCGGATAGTTGATGGCAAAGGGCGAGCCGCTCCAGGACAGTTCTCCATCGAGTTTGCCCTTGCCGTTGCGGATGGCGTCGGGAATGCCAAAACGGCCGAGCACGCCGCCGCCATTGTTGAAATCGAGCGTGAACTTCACGGCCATCCGGCGCGCCGGCGCGTTGCCTTCGCGCTGCCAGGTACCGGTTCCGTTGAACTTGCCGTCGGGGTTGGTCAGGGTGAGGCGCTGCAGGATCCAGCTGTCCGCGCGCGCGCCACCCGTGCCGGCGACGCTGTTCTGGGCTTCGACTTCCAGCCGGCCGAGCTTGGTGCTGCCCAGGTCGAGTTGGTCGGCGACGATATCGAGCGCGGGAAAGGCGGTGGGTGGCGCATCGAGCAGGTCGGTCACTTCCTTCTTGTCGCTTTCGGGAATCACGAGCTTGGCGAGCCTGGCCGTGATGCGCCCGGCCACCGCGCCATGGGTGCCCACCCAGTGCACCGATCCCGCCGCCTGGTCCGAGTCGATGTCGGCATACCAGCTCTGGTCGGGATCGCGCCGGCCGCTGAGCGACACGTTGCTCAGGGACTTGCCGCTCACGGCCATGTCGGCGGTGTGCACCACCAACAAGTCGACCGAGTTCGCTTCGGCGCTCCCGGCCGGCGCTGCGCCGGGCAGCGGGCGCGCATCGCCGGAGGCGGCCGCGCCGGGGGATAGTCCCAGCAAGCGTGACCACCGGTCCACGTCCAGATGCGGTTGATCAACGAACAGCAGCAATCCGCGGTCCGGCACATTGGCCTTGCCGCCTACGGCGATGACGCCGCGCTCAATTGCCATGTCCGGGGTGCCGTTGGCGACGCGATGCAGCTCCACGTTCAGGTCGCCGCCCAGCGTTGCCCGCATCGTTTCGCGGGCCGGCACGGTGCCGGCAACCGGCACGATCTCCACGTGCAATGGCCGCAGTTCGGCTGCTGCCTTGCGGAAGGGATCGGGCAGGTCGGCGGCCAGTCCCGTAAGGTCGGAATCAATCTGCAGTCCCAGCGCGCCATGCTGCAGGGTCAGTGACGCCGTGTAGCGGAACGTGCCACGGGTATGGTCGAGTATGCGGCGCAGCAGCGCGGGCGGCACCTGGCGCTTGGCGCCCTGGGGCGTGGCGGTGCCGCTGGCGTGGATGCTGATGGTGCCGTCGGGCAAGGTTTCGCCCGCGATGCGCGCATCGCCGCCGATGTAGCCCGCGGTAAGGCCGGTAAAGCGAATGCCGCGCTGGTCGAAACCGAGATCGCCATTGACCCCCGTAAACGGCGCGATGTCGTCGCGCAGCATGAAGTTGTTGTTGCGGAAGCTCAGCGTGCCGTTCACCGTGGTGTCGTTGGCATGGGCCAGCGGCACGTCGAGCCTTACCTTGAGCCGCGCGGCGCCGCTGGCGGTCGCCGAGGCCATCCAGCCGCCGGTAAGGCCGTTGACGGGACTCGCTGCCACGTAGCGCAGCAGTTCGGGCAGGGAGCCCGAACCCTGGCCGTCGACGAGCACATGCTGGTCCGGATGCGCGATGTCCGGCAGCCGCGCCGTGAGGCCGTTGAGCTCGTAGCCGTAGGCCCTGGCGCTGCGGGCGTTGACGGTCACGGTGCTCCGATCGAAAACGATGTCGGCGTCGATATTGGTGAGCAGGGGCCAGGGCCCGTGCACATCGCCGGGCGGGCCCACAACGGCATCGGCCGGGCGTGGCGCCACATCGATCTGGCCGTCCTGGACGTGCAGTGCTGCGTGGAATTCGCCGGATTTGGCATCGCTGAAGGGAAACCGCAGCGGGTCGCCATGCAGGTAAAAAGTTCCTTCAGTTACCGCGCCGCCGAGCAGCCCGCCCTCGATCCAGGCGCGCGCCGGTGCGGCGGTGACATGCGGCAGGTATCGGTAGGCCGATTTGACCTTGCCTCGGCCCAGACGTCCATTCAGATCGAGCCGCGCCGGCTCCGTGCCCGACTTCTGGTAGGCGCCCGAGAAACTGAGGTCGAGGTCCTCGTTGGCCGCCGCCAGCGAATCCACATCCACCTCTAGGCGTGTGTCGCCTTCGCGACGCCAGCGTACCCGTGCGGCCAGCGTGTCAAAGGAAAAGGCGGGCTCCTCGAATATCGCGGGCAGGCGCAACTGGCTATTAGCCGAATCAAGACGCAGGGTGCCCGAGTTCTGGTCCATGTCGACGCTGCCCGCGAGGTTCTCGCAGGCGTAGGGCGGGGGCGGCTCGTCGGCTTGGGTGGGTGCGGCACCGGCTCCCCCCGCCGCCGCTGCCGTGTCCGTGGTCCCCGGCGCCGCTGCAGGAGGGGGCGATCGCAGCGCGAAACCCAGTCCGGAAAAACGGCTCTTCAAGGCGTATGCGGCGGCGCCCTCGGGTCCGCCCCAGTCCGCCTGCAGATCATCGAGCGTGCCGCGCGCCGCGGTGCGCTCGATGAGCGCGAGCCAGTCCGCCGGCAGTGGCACTTGTTGGGCGAGGCGGCTCCAGTCGCTCAGGACAATGCGGCTGGCCTCGAAATGCATCCGCGGCGCGGGCAGGGTGGCACTTGCAGGTCCCGCCGGCACAGGTGCCTGGGTCGTGCGGAACAGCAAATTGGTGGCGGGCAGGTGCAATTTATCAGGGCCCTCCATATGCAGTCCGGTCAGTGCGGTTTCCCGCGTGTCGCCGGCGCGGTCGGTCCAGGAGGACTGGGTCAGCCGGCCTTCGAGCAGCTGCAGGCGCAGCGGTTGCAGGTCGGGACGCAATTGTGCGGAGACATTGTTGAGCGCTACGTCGGCGCGCAGACGATTGATGTTGAGCCCGGAGAAATCGAACCAGGCACGCAGCGCTCCGCTGGCTTTCTCCAGCCGCGCCGGCGCCGGCACGAGCTGCGTTATCGCGTCCAGCCGGGCCAGGTCCGCGTAGTCGAGTTGGGCGTAGACATGGCCGCTCCATGAGGAGTAGCGGGTTGCCGGCTGGTCCCAGGGCTGGGTGAATTCCGCGCGCACGTCGATGGGGCCTGCCAGCTCGGCGGGCGGCCGCAACTGCAGCGCCAGGTGATGCGCTCTCAGGCCGTGCGAGAGTACGAGGTTGACGTTGGTCAGTTCGTAGGTTTTGTCTTGCGGCGGGGTGGGGTCAATGGAGTTTGCGGCTGAAGTGATTTGCTTCGTGGGGGGAAGTGCGGGCGGATTTGCTGCAGGGACGCCCGCCTTCGCAGCCGCTGGGGCGGCTGCTACGACGGGTGATTCGGTTATTGCCGCGGGCGCGCCCGCGG
>CAIQGU010000454.1 GCA_903871435.1 uncultured Burkholderiales bacterium
CATTACGGCAGCCCAGGCAGCCACATCCGGCTTGCCGGTTTATTTCGGCAACAGCGGCTGGCTCACTGCGGTCTACGGCGTCGGTGCCCGACTGGATCTGAGCGGCAAGTGGGTAGCAGTTGCCGCAGCGGAAACGCGCCACCTGCTCAGCGCATCGACCCACAGTCCGCTCGTCGAGCAGGGCAATAATCACTATATAACCCTTGGCTTTGCCTACCGGTTTTGAAGCCGGTTGGCATGCTTGTCCGCTTTCGGGCAGTACGGTAATGTTGCCGAACGGACAACTGCGGCAAATGCACGGTCAGGAATGACTGCCGCAGTTGCCGACAATTCATGCACATCGAGCTTGACGACCTCTCTCGACCAGAAGTTCATGATCTGCTGCGAGAGCATCTGCGGAGCATGTTGGAGTTGTCGCCGCCGCAGAGCGTGCATGCGCTGGATCTTGAAAAACTTCGTCGCCCGGAAATTACTTTCTGGTCCGCCTGGGAGGGCGGCGAGCTGTTGGGGTGCGGAGCACTCAAGGAACTAAACACTCTTGAGGGTGAAGTGAAATCCATGCGAACTGCGCTTGCACATCGCCGCAAGGGCGTCGCGCGAGCCATCTTGGAGCGGATCATCCGCGAGGCAGCCAACCGGTCTTACATGAGACTGTGGCTCGAGACCGGTTCCGCGGTGGCCTTCGAGCCTGCCAGGAATTTGTATTCGACTTTCGGCTTTCAATATTGCCCGCCGTTTGGAGACTACGTCGCAGATCCGAACAGCGTCTTCATGGCCAGGCTGCTTTGATGGAGCAGTTTCATTCGCGTTTCAACATCGACATTTCCCATTTCGAATAGTCATTGGATTGGGCGCAGCCGATCCGGCTGTGATGGCTTTAGGTTAAACGGTTCTGTTCGGCGCTGAGGCAGGCGCGCCCAGAACCAGACGGGGCCGATATGCAAGCAGCCGATAAGATCTACAGATATTTCGATTCGCTGCCGGATCCGAAGAGCAGCAATATGCGCTACCTTCATGCGGCCGTGCTTGAATTGGCTCCGGGATGCAGGCTATGGTTTGTTGATGGCAAAGACGAGAGCGGCAAGGTCGTCTCCGATCCGAGCATCGGCTATGGTGAACGCAATATGAAGTACGCGGATGGAAGATCCAGGGAGTTCCATCAGGCCGGAATCAGCGCAAATTCCTCGGGAATCACCGTCTACATCATGGGCCTGGACGATAGAAAGTATCTGTCAGGCAAATATGCGGCGTCTATTGGAAAGGCGAGTGCCACCGGCTATCGCATCAAGTTCAAATCGCTGAAAGATGTCGATCTTGAAGTGCTCAAGGATGCCGCGCGGGACGGAATTGAGCGGACGCGCGCCTGAAGAAGCTTGCTTGGCTGGAGGGACGGCAGGTTCGCCAGCCTACTTGCGCGATAAAAAAACCCGGCAGCACCGGGTTTTTTTATCGCGGACCGCAAAGCGGCACCACGTTCTTACTTGAGCTTGGTTTCCTTGTACGCCACGTGCTTGCGCGCCACCGGGTCGAACTTCATGAGTTCGAGCTTCTCGGGCTTGGTGCGCTTGTTCTTGCTGGTGGTGTAGAAGTGCCCGGTGCCCGCAGAGGACTCCAGTTTGATCTTTTCGCGTCCGCCTTTTGCCATTTCCGTTCCTCTTGCGGAGCTTTCCGCTTAATGATTCCGCTTAATCCTTGTGCCGGCACGTGCTGAGGGTTCCGGCGGCACCCCGCGCTGTACGCTTGCGCGTGCTGTGCGCTGCTTACATCTCGCCCTTGGCAACCAGGTCGGCAAGCACGGTCTCGATGCCGAGCTTGTCGATGGTGCGCAGCGCCGCGTTCGTGATGCGCAGGCGGATCCAGCGCTTCTGGTCTTCCAACCAGAAACGGCGGTACTGCAGGTTGGGCAGGAAGCGGCGCTTGGTCTTGTTGTTGGCGTGCGAAACGCGGTTGCCAACCATGGGGCGCTTTTTGGTAACGATACAGACGCGGGACATATTCTTTCCTCTGGCGCTGTCTCTGTAGCGCCCTGACGTAAAGCGATTGGCTAGATGCCGGTAAAAGCAAAGCCTGCGATTTTAGCCTAAGCGGCGGGTAATTTCCAGCTGCCAGCGCTTGGGGGCGATTTACCCCGCCTTTGTCCCCATTTTCACCGGATTTGGGCAGGACCGCGGCCTTCGAAGGGGCCTTGGAGCGCCCCGGTCATAACAGCCCTCGTTCGGCAAAAGACACGCTGCGGGCGCCCGCCACCACGATATGGTCCAGTACCCGCACATCCACCAGCGCCAGGGCGCTTTGCAGGGCGCGGGTGAGCGCCTCGTCGGCGCGGCTGGGCTCGGCCACGCCCGAGGGGTGATTGTGCGCCAGGATGACCGCGGCGCAGTTGTGCCGTAGCGCCTGCTTGACGACCTCGCGCGGATACACCGAGGTTTGCGTCAGCGTGCCGCGGAACATCTCCTCGCAGGCGATGAGGCGGTGCTGGGCATCGAGAAACAACACGGCGAAGATTTCATGGCCGGGTTGGGCCAGCGCCATGCACAGGTAGCTGCGCACGCTTTGGGGGGATCCCATGGCGTGAACGCGCTGGGCGTCTTCGAGCAGCATGCGCTTGCCCAGTTCCCAGACGGCCTGCAGGCGCGCATAACTGGCGGCGCCCCAGCCCGGCAGGGCCGATATCTGGTCGGCCGGCGCGGTAAGCAGCGCCCGCACGCTGCCCAGTTGCTGCAGCGCGGCGCGTGCGTTATCCAGGGCCGAGCGTCCCGCCGTGCCGGTGCCCAGCAAAAGGGCGAGGAGTTCTGCGTCGCTCAGCGCTGTAGCGCCCTGCGCCAGCAGGCGTTCGCGCGGGCGCTCCGAGGCGGGCCAATCCTTGATGGGCATGTCGGCGGTTTCCTTTGCTGCTGGGCTCGCCTGCATGAGGGCAGGTCTACCTTGGATAGAATTCGGGGATGGATATCAACGACAGCGCCACCGCGAACGACAGCGCCAACGACAGCGCCAACGACAGCGCGCAGGAACCGGCTGCCGATGCAAGCGCCCCGCAGTCCGGTGCTGCGGATGCCCGCGCGGCCATCCGCGCCGATTCGCACGTGACGCTGCATTACCGGATGGCGGTGCTGGTCGACGGGGAGGAGCGGGAGCTAGTCAATACCTTCGAGGCTGCGCCGGCAACCCTGCAGATGGGAGTAGGGCAGTGGTCACCCGACCTCGAAGAGCGGCTGCTGGGTCTTGCCGAAGGTCAGACGCTGGATGTTGCCATCCCCGCGGCCGAGGCCTACGGAGAGCACAATCCCGAACTCGTGTACACCTTGGACCGCGAGCAACTCGAAGAGCAATGCGGATCGGACCTGGTGTACGCCCCGGGAGAATCCGTTGAACTGCAGTTCATGGGGGAGCTGCCGGTGCGCGGCACCATCACCCAGTGCGACGACGATAGCGCGGTGGTCGATTTCAACCATCCGCTGGCGGGAAGGGATATGCGGCTCAAGGTAGCCGTTATCGGCATACTCTGATTCAGGCGGCCCGGCGCATGGGGCGGCAAGTAGGCACGGGGCGGCATCGCCCCAAAGAAAGGCACGATCATGGAAGTATTGCTCGCCCAGCCACGGGGCTTTTGCGCCGGCGTTGACCGCGCCATCGAAATCGTCGAGCGCGCGCTGCGCCTGCATGGCACGCCCATCTACGTGCGCCATGAAATCGTCCACAACACCTACGTCGTCGAAGACCTGCGGGCCAAGGGCGCCGTCTTCATCGAAAGCCTGGAAGAGGTGCCCGAGGGCGCCACGGTGGTTTTTTCGGCCCATGGCGTGGCCCGCTCGGTGCAGGAACACGCGCGGCGCCGTAACCTGCAGATCTTCGACGCCACCTGCCCCCTCGTGACCAAGGTGCACGTTGAGGTGGCGCGCCTGCGCGCCCAGAACCGCGAGATCATCATGATTGGTCACCGCGGCCACCCGGAAGTGGAGGGCACCATGGGCCAGGCCGATGGCGGCATCACCCTGGTCGAGACGGTGGAGGACGTGGCGCGCCTCATCGTGGCGGATCCGTCGACCCTGGCGTATGTGACCCAGACAACGCTCTCGCTGGATGACGCCAGCGCCATCATCGCCGCGCTCAAGGCGCGGTTTCCAGCCATCGTCGAGCCTAAGCGCGCCGACATCTGCTATGCCACCCAGAACCGGCAGGACGCCGTCAAGGTCATGGCCCCGCAGGTTCAGGTGGTCATCGTAGTGGGCAGCAGCACCAGTTCCAACTCCAACCGCCTGCGCGAAGTGGCCGAGCGCATGGGCGTGCCGGCGTATCTCGTGGACAGCGCTGCGGGCGTCGACCCGGCCTGGCTCGCGGGCGCCACCCGGGTGGGCCTCACCGCCGGTGCATCGGCCCCCGAACTGCTGGTGCAGGAGGTTGCGGCCCGGCTGCGCGAATACGGCGCGCGCTCGGTGCGCACGATCGACGGCGTGATCGAGGACATCGTCTTTCCGCTGCCCAAGGGCCTGGGCGGCGGCTCTGCCGCGCGCGCGGCGGACGCCGTGCCTGCCGGCCCGCAGGAGGGTGCCGCCACGTGAGCACCGCCAGCGACGCCCTGGCGACAGCGGCGAACCTCGTGCCGGTGCTGCTGGTGGCTTACCTGCTGGGCTCCATCCCGTTTGCGGTGGTGGTCAGCCGTGCCTTTGGGCTGGCCGACCCGCGCAGTTTCGGCTCGGGCAATCCGGGCGCAACCAATGTCCTGCGCAGCGGTAGCAAGCCGGCGGCCGCCCTGACCCTGCTGGGTGATTCGGCCAAAGGCGCCGTGGCCGTGCTGCTGTGCCGTGCACTGGCGGGGCCGCTGGGTTTGGAGCCCACGGCCGCCGCCTGGGCCGGAGCGGCGGCCTTTGCCGGCCACCTGTACCCGGTTTTTCTGCGGTTTCGTGGCGGCAAGGGCGTTGCCACTTTTCTGGGAACCTTGCTGGCGCTGGCGCCCCTGGTGGGCGTGGCAACCTGCCTGCTCTGGGTGGCTATCGCGTATCTCACGCGTTATTCGTCCGTGGCCTCCATGGTCAGCGCCGTGGCCGCAGCGCTGGCGCTATCGCGCGTGGGCGGTGCGCCCGCGGTGCTGCCCGCGGTTACGGTGATGGCGGCCTTCCTGGTCTGGCGGCACCGGGCCAACATCGCCAAGTTGTTCAAAGGCACGGAATCGAAGATCGGCCAGAAATCCGCGCCCGCCACGTCCTCGGCGGATGCGGGTTCGGCAATGGCGGACGCTTCGGCCGACGGCGCCGTCGACCGCCAGCCGTAGACCGCCCGCCTTAATCTGCGTCCAGATTGCAAAGATCCCAGCGTGGATGCACCCGCAGCGGGCGCGCGCCCGCTCGGGTGGCGCCGGCCCCCTCGCGCGCCAGGCGCACGTAGCCCGCGTAGGCAATCATCGCGCCGTTGTCAGTGCACAGTTGGGCGGGCGGGTAGTAGACGCGGCCGCTGCGCGCCGTAATGGCCTGGTCAAGTCCGGCGCGCAGCTGCACGTTGGCGCCGACCCCGCCCGCCACCACGAGATCCGAGAGTCCGGTACGCGCCAGCGCCTGCACGGCTTTGGCGGTGAGCACATCCACCACGGCATCGACAAATGCGCGCGCGATATCTGCGCGGGCGGACTCGCTTGCGGGGTCCATGCGCTGAACGGCAGTCAGCACGGCAGTTTTCAGGCCGCTGAAGCTCATGTCCAGGGTGGGGCTGTCGATCATGGGGCGCGGCAGGCGCAGCGCGCCGGGCACACCCGCCATCGCCAGGCGCGACACTTCCGGACCGCCCGGATAGCCCAGGCCCAGCATCTGCGCGGTCTTGTCGAAGGCCTCGCCCGCCGCATCGTCCAGGGTGTCGCCCAGCAGGGCGTATTGCCCCGGCGACAGCACCTGCAGGAACTGGGTATGACCGCCCGATACCAGCAGGCTCACGAACGGAAACGCCGGCGCCGGATTGCCCAGCAGGGGCGAGAGCAGATGGCCTTCCAGATGATGCACCGGCACCACGGGCTTGCCCAGGGCGTAGCCCAGGCCCGCGGCCACGCCACAGCCCACCAGCAGGGCACCGGCCAGGCCGGGGCCGGCGGTCACGGCGATGGCATCGATATCCTGCCGCTTCGCGCCGGCGCGCTGCAATACGTCGTTGATGAGCGGCAGCAGCCGCTGCACGTGGTCGCGCGATGCGAGCTCGGGCACTACGCCCCCGTAGGCGCGATGCAGGTCCACCTGGCTGTGCAGCGCATGCACGAGCGCGCCGCTGGAGCTGTCGTAGAGCGCGACGCCGGTCTCGTCGCAGGAGGATTCGATGCCCAGAACACGCATGCGGCGAGTGTAACGGGCGCGCCTTGGCGGCCGCCCGACGTCCCCTGGTCCTGCGAAAACCTGTGCGTCCACGCCGGGCGCGGGCTTGCCGAGGCGTCGTCTACTCCTTCCGCATTATGGAATTGATGGGTACCGGGCACGGGTTTTTTCCCTACCCGCCTTGGCGGGTTTGCCTGGCTTGCGATATACTCGTAGGCTTTCCTGCGTCGCTTGTGTGTCTGAACATATGGGTGGCGCTGGCAGGCGTCCGGTAATCGGTTCACTCATGGGCATGGGTTGCTCACGGGCAGATCCGGCCGGTGGCCTGTTGAAACGTGCTTTACTCACGTTCTTTACTCATGTGCTTCACCCAATTGAACGAGCGTTCCTGAGAGCTTTTAATGCCGACAATTCGCGTCAAAGAAAACGAACCCTTTGAAGTTGCCCTGCGCCGCTTCAAGCGCACCATCGAGAAAAGCGGTCTGCTCACTGAACTGCGCGCGCGCGAGTTCTACGAGAAGCCCACCACCGAGCGCAAGCGCAAGAAGTCGGCGGCTATCAAGCGGCATTTCAAGCGCCTGCGCAGCCAGATGCTCCCCAAGAAGATGTATTGATCGTTCGCGCGGCCTGGCCGCGCAGCCTGCGGGCGGCAAGCCGCGGCAGGCAGTGGAGTAGAGCAGGGGAGTACAGCAGGGGATTACAAAAAAGCGCGCCGCACGGCGCGTTTTTTCTTTGCTAGATTTGTTTTGATTCCAAACGAGGCGGTACAGGACCATGAGCGAGACCCCCACCCTGAAAGACCGTATCACCGACGACATGAAGGCTGCCATGCGCGCCCGCGAAACCGATCGCCTGGGCGCCATCCGCATGCTGCTGGCCGCCATCAAGCAGAAAGAAGTCGACGAGCGCGTGGTCGTTGACGATGCGTCCGTCATCGCCATCGTCGAGCGCCTCATCAAGCAGCGCAAGGACTCGATCGACCAGTTCGGCAAGGCCGGACGCGATGACCTCGTGCAAAAGGAAACGGCCGAATTGCTGCTCTTGCAGGCCTACCTGCCGCAGGCCTTGAGCGAGGCCGAGGTGAATCAGGCCATCGACGCCGCTATCGATGAAGCTACCGGCGGGGGTGCCTTCGCTCCCAGCGCCATGGGCAAGGTCATGGCCCTGCTCAAGCCGCGTCTCGCCGGCCGCGCGGACATGTCCAAGGTTTCGGGATTGGTCAAGGCGCGCATCAGCGCCTAGGGCGGCCCTAAATACCCTGGCCCCTCTCCCGCACGCTAACGGGGGGATTTACCCGCAGGGAAATACTGTGGCAGGCGGATAATAGTGAGCGTGATCCCCCAGGGCTTTATTCTCGATCTGCTGGCGCGTGTCGACATCGTGGATGTGGTC
>CAIQGU010000455.1 GCA_903871435.1 uncultured Burkholderiales bacterium
CCATGTCACGTCTCGAAGCGCGACCCGAACCGTCCCGCGTGATGATGCTGGCGTCGCCACTGATTGCGGCCCTGGCGATGCTGCTGACCGGCTCCGTCCTGTTCCTGTTTCTGGGCCAGGATCCGGTCCACGCGTTCTTTGTGTATTTCATCAAGCCGCTGGCCACCGCCTATGGCGTGGGCGAGCTGCTGCTCAAGGCAACGCCGCTCATATTATGCGGCGTGGGCCTGGCGCTGGCGTTTCGCGCCAATGTGCAGAATATCGGCGCCGATGGCCAGCTCACCATGGGCGCCATCGGCGGAGCCAGCGTTGCCCTGGCCTTTCCCGACGTACAGGCGGGCTGGCTCTTGCCCCTCATGTTGCTGGCCGGCATGCTCGCAGGCATGGCCTGGGCGGCCATCCCCGCCCTGCTGCGCACGCGGTTTCACACCAACGAGATCCTGGTGAGCCTGATGCTGGTCTACGTGGCCTACCTGTTCCTGAGCTATCTGGTGCACGGTCCGCTGCGCGACCCCGATGGCTTCAATTTTCCGCAATCGAAGATGTTCCAGGAGGCCGCGCTGCTGCCGCTGCTGCGCGAAGGCCTGCGCACCAACGCCGGGTTCGTGCTGGCCCTGCTGGCGGTGGCCGGCGCCTGGTTCTTTTGCCGGCGCAGCTTTGCGGGTTTTCGCATGCAGGTGAGCGGCATGGCGCCGGCCGCCGCGGCCTACGCCGGTTACAGCGAACCGCGCAATGTCTGGCTCGCCTTCCTGGCCAGCGGCGCACTAGCGGGGCTTGCGGGCGTAGGCGAGGTGGCGGGGCCCATCGGCCAGTTGCAACCCTCGGTGTCGCCGGGCTATGGCTTCACCGCCATCATCGTGGCCTACGTGGGTCGCCTGCATCCCGTGGGCGTGCTGCTGGCTTCGCTGCTGATGTCGCTGCTCTATATCGGCGGGGAGTCGGTGCAGATGGAGATGCAGTTGCCCACGGCCATCACGGGCGTGTTCCAGGGTCTGTTGCTGTTTTACCTGCTGGCGGCTGATCTCTTCATACGCTATCGGTTCAAGCCACGGCGGCCTGCCAGCGCGCCGGCGGCGCCAGCCAACGGCAATTCCCCGGCTCCGGGAGCGGCCACGTCATGAGCTTGGACTGGTTGATTCCGTTTGTTGCCAGCACGGCTGCGGCCGCCACGCCGCTGATCTTCGCGTCCTTGGGTGAGCTGGTCGCAGAAAAAAGCGGCGTGCTCAACCTGGGCGTGGAAGGCATGATGCTGGTGGGCGCAGTGACGGGTTTTGCGGTCACGCTGGCGACGGGGCATGTCGCACTGGGCCTGTTCGCCGCCATGGCCGCGGCCATGGGCAGTTCCCTTATCTTTGCCTTCCTGGTGCTCACGCTCCAGACCAACCAGGTGGCCACGGGACTGGCGCTGACGCTCTTTGGCGTTGGCCTGTCCGCCTTTGCCGGACGGGGCCTCGTCGGCCAGACCATCGAACCGCTGGGGCATATTGCCATTCCGGGCCTGTCGAGCCTGCCCTTTTTCGGACCCTTGCTGTTTCAGTTCGATCCCATGGTCTACCTGGCCATCGCCGCCGTTGTGCTGGTGGGGTGGGTGCTGGCGCGCACCCGGCTAGGCCTGATAGTGCGGGCCGTCGGCGAATCGCCGCACAGCGCCCACGCCATCGGCTGCCCGGTGATCGGCCTGCGCTACGCTGCCGTGCTGTTTGGCGGCGGCCTGGCCGGACTTGCCGGCGCGTACCTGTGCCTGGCGCTCACACCGATGTGGGTCGAGGGCATGACAGCGGGACGCGGCTGGATCGCGGTGGCACAGGTGGTGTTTGCCACCTGGAAGCCGCGCGGCATACTGCTGGGGGCCTACCTGTTTGGCGGCGTGACCGTGCTGCAGTTTCACGGCCAGGGCCTGGGCCTGGATATCCCCTCCGAGTTTCTGTCGATGCTGCCTTACCTCGCCACCATCATCGTGCTGGTTCTCATCAGCCGCAATCCGCGGACCATACTGCTCAACAAGCCCATGTCCCTGGGGCAGAGCTTCCGGGCCGATGCCTGAACGCCAGATGCCGACGAACACCAACCGCGACGCCGCGGCAATGCCGGGAGCACAGGCCGCTACGCCATCGGGGTGGCAACTGTTTCGCGGCGAGATCCTGCATTTTCTGGACGATCCGGGTCCGGCGACCGAAGGCGAGGCGGCGCACGCCTTCGTCCATCACGCCGATGGTGGACTACTGCTCGAAAACGGCGTCGTTCGCCGCTGCGGCGCCTGGGCCGAGGTTGCCCCAACGGCACCTGCGGGGACATCCTCGGTCGATTACAGCGGCCGGCTGATCCTGCCGGGATTCGTCGACACACACATCCACTACCCCCAGACCGACATCATCGCGTCGCCGGGACGTGGACTGCTCGACTGGCTCGACCGCTATGCCTTTCCGGCAGAGCGCCGCTTCGGGGATCCCGCCGTGGCGCAGGAGGCAGCCGAATTCTTCTGCGATGAACTGCTGCGCAATGGCACCACCACGGCCCTGGTGTTCGGCACGGTGCACCCGCAGTCGGTCGATGCCCTGTTCAGCGTCGCTCTGCGGCGCGGGCTGCGCATCGTCACGGGCAAGGTGATGATGGACCGCAATTGCCCGGAATTCCTGCGCGACACGGCGCAGTCCTCCTTTGATGACAGCAAGCGCCTCATCGAGCGCTGGCAGGGCGTGGGCCGGCTGGGGTACGCCATCACGCCGCGTTTTGCCGCCACGTCCACCGAGGAGCAACTGGCGGTGGCCGGTGCCCTGGCGCGCGAATTCCCGGCCGTGCCCGTGCACAGCCACGTGGCGGAAAACACGGCCGAAGTGGCCCTGATCCGGGAGCTCTATCCGCGCAGCCGCAGTTACCTGGATGTCTACGACCACTATGGCCTGCTCAAGCCGCATTCGGTCTACGCCCATGGCATTTACCTGGACGGGAACGACCGGCGCCGGATGGCCGAAAGCGCAACCGCTTTATCTTTTTGCCCCAGTTCCAATCTCTTCCTGGGGAGCGGCCTGCTCGACCTGCGTGAGGTGATCGACAGCGGCGTACGCGTGGGCATCGGCAGTGACGTGGGTGGCGGCACCAGCTTCAGCCTGCTGCGTACCCTGGGTGCCGCCTATCAGGTGGCCCACCTGAACGGCTATCTGATGTCGCCCCTGCAGGCCTTCTACCTGGCGACGCTGGCGGGTGCGCAGGCGCTGGGTCTTGAAGCGCAGATCGGCAACTTCGCGGCGGGCAAGGAGGCCGATTTCATCGTGCTGGATCCTGCCGCAACACCGCTGCTTGCCCGGCGCATGGCCACGGCACAATCCCTGGCCGAGCGCCTGTTCCTGTGGATGACTCTGGGTGATGACCGTGCCGTCGCGGCCAGCCATGTGATGGGCAAGCCACAATGGACTCGCGCGTGATGGATGCGCGCGGGAGTGCGCGCGGCGTGCAGT
This sequence comes from uncultured Burkholderiales bacterium, assembly GCA_903871435.1. Lineage (GTDB taxonomy): Bacteria > Pseudomonadota > Gammaproteobacteria > Burkholderiales > Burkholderiaceae_F > GJ-E10. Next base: position 3,456 of record CAIQGU010000455.1, read on the forward strand.
CAGCCGCCGACTTTTTCACCGAGACGGAAGCCGGCGATCCGATGGATCTGTGTCACCGCCTCGGCAATTTCCACTTCACGGCTGTTGGAGCAACGGCGTTGCAGGGCGGCGATGATGTCCTGCCGACCCAGCCCTTTGACGGCAATGATGAAGGGGAAGCCGAATTTCTCCCCGTAGGCGCGGTTGCCTTCCTGGAGTTGGACAAACTCCTCGGGAGTGCACTGGTCGAGCCCGGCGCCTTTTTGCTCGCTGCGCGAATCGTCGGTCAGGTCGCTGCGCACCGCGGCCTTGCCCGACAATTCCGGGTGCGCGCGGATGACGCCCATGCGTTCGTCGGCCGACGCGGCGTCCAGCACACCCGCCATTGCGGCCTGCAAGTGGATAAGAGACGTGAACGGCCGTTGCGGCCAGGCGCGGCTGGCCACCCAGGGCGAATGTTCGTAAATGCCCCCCAGCAGCAGGGTGAAGTCCGCCTGGTCGAGCGTATTGAGGTGCTGCAGGGAAACCATGTTCGGTCAGGCGTGTCGGGATCAGTAACGCATGGCAGGGTAGGCCGGCACACAAAAATCGCGCGCGCAAAATTCAAGGCCGCAAAAAAGCTTACCACCTACAACGAGACCTTCCGATGGGAAAACTGAGCACCCATGTTCTGGACACCGCCGCCGGGCTGCCGGCGGCCGGCATCGCCTATCGGCTGGAGCTTGCAGCGCCGGGTCCGCGCACGGAGCTGGCGCGGGGCGTGACCAACGCGAACGGCCGCACCGACAGCCCGCTGCTCGGCCAATTGCAGGTGGGCAGTTACGAGTTGCACTTCGAGGTAGCAGCCTACTTTCGCGCGCGGGGCGTGGTCCTGACCGAACCGCCCTTTCTCGATGTCGTGACCTTGCGCTTTGGCATTGCCGATACCGCTGCCGACTATCACGTGCCGCTCCTGCTGTCCCCGTGGAGCTACAGCACGTACCGGGGCAGTTGATCAAAGGCGCACCGCCGTTGCGATTTGGCCGCCGGCAATAACGGGAACACCAGGAAGGCACCGTGGAAGCGTACGTCATCGAATGGCTCAGCATGCTGCTGCGCTGGCTGCACCTGATCGTCGGCATCGCCTGGATCGGCGCATCGTTCTACTTCGTCTGGCTCGACAACAGCCTGCGTCCGCCGCGCGACGAGGCCTTGCTGCGCAAGGGCGTGGCCGGCGAACTCTGGGCCGTGCACGGCGGCGGCTTCTACAACCCGCAGAAGTATCTCGTCGCCCCCGACTCCCTGCCCGCCCAACTGCACTGGTTCAAGTGGGAGGCGTATTCCACCTGGTTGTCCGGCATGGCGCTGATGACCACGCTCTACTATTGGCAGGCGGGATCCTGGATGCTGGACCCCGCGCGCGCGGCCCTGACGCCGCCCCAGGCCGTTGCCCTCGGCATCGCGTGTATTGCCGGCGGCTGGCTGGTGTATGACAGCCTGTGCCGCCTGCTGGTGGACCGCAGCGCCCTCGTGCTCGGAGCGGTCTACTTCGGGTTCGTGGTTGCCGTGGCCTGGGGACTTACGCACGTGCTTTCCGGGCGCGCTGCCTTCCTGCACGTGGGCGCGATGATCGCAACGGCAATGTCAGCCAACGTCTTTTTCCGCATCATCCCCGGCCAGAAGAAAGCGGTCGCGCAAATGCAGCGCGGTGAAGCACCCGACCCTGCGCTCGGGAAGCTCGCCAAGCAGCGCAGCGTCCACAACAATTACCTGACCCTGCCCGTGCTGTTTTGCATGATCAGCAATCACTATGCCTTCGTATACGGCCATGACCACGCGTGGGCGGGCCTCGCCCTGATTCTCCTGGCGGGTGCCCTGATCCGGCATTTCTTCAACCAGCGGCATCGTGGCCAGGCGCAGTGGCGCTACCCGCTGGCAGGCGTTGCCCTGCTCGCGGTGGTTGCCGTGTGGTTTGCACCCGCCTCCGGTGCGGCGCGGGCCGGCGAACCCGTGGACTTCGCGCAGGTCCAGCAGGTGATTACCGCGCGCTGCACGGCCTGTCACGCGCAACACCCGCGCCTGGTTGCCGCCGCCCCGGCCGGCGTCTTGCTCGACACGCCCGATCGCATTCGCGCAATGCGGGAACGGATCTGGGTGCAGGCAGTACAGGTGCGCGCCATGCCCCTGGGCAATATCACCCACATCACCGAGGACGAGCGCGAGCTGCTGGACCGTTGGGCCAGTCGCGGCGACAATTGATAAATGACTGCCAACAACAAAAGCGACACCGCCGCACATGACGGCGCTGCACCCAACGCCAGCCTGCCCCATTGGGTGCAAACCAGCGTCAATCTTGCCGATGCGCGCCTGGGCGCCCGGGCGCTCGCCTGCTCGGACGATTTTTTTGCGCCCAAGGAGAGAATGCTGCAGCCCGGACCTGCCGTCTTCATTCCGGGCAAGTACGATGACAACGGCAAATGGATGGACGGTTGGGAAAGCCGGCGGCGGCGCGGGCCGGGGCATGACTGGTGCATCGTCGCGCTGGGCGTGGCCGGACACATCGCCGGATTCGACGTCGACACCCGGCATTTCACGGGGAATTTTCCGCCATCGGCCAGCATCGACGCCTGTCCGCAGGGTGCCGATCCACAGTTGGATGCCAGCTGGGTCTGCCTATTGCCGGCCGTGGCATTGGCGGGCGACCGTCAGCAGTTTTTTCCGGCACACGGGGCGCAGGGCGTCTATTCACATGTCCGCCTGAACATTTTTCCCGACGGCGGCGAGATCGG
>CAIQGU010000456.1 GCA_903871435.1 uncultured Burkholderiales bacterium
CAGGACCGGACGCTGTGGCCGCGCGCCCTGGGCTTGCTGGGCGTCAGCGCGCTGCTGGTTTACCTGTTGGTGAATTGGAACTGAAAACGCGGCACGGCACCGCGCCCCTGCGCCGGGCGCGGTGCCGTGACGTGTTGCCTTACTTCTTCTTCTTGTAGTCTTCGTGGCAGTTCTTGCAAGCCTTGCCCGTGTCGCCAAACGCCGTGCGGATGGCGACCAAGTCGCCGGTGCGCGCAGCGGCGTTGAGCAGCGTGACTTTTTCCTGCATTTCCTTGGCGCGCTTGTCGAACTTCTCGCGCTCGGTCCAGATTTCGGGCTTGGCTGCGCTGTCAGCGACATCGCCCGAACCCTCGACGAAGGCCTCGAACGGCAGGGTCTTGAGCGCATCGATCAGCGCCGCGCTGCTGCGGATGGCGTCAAGGCTGGTCTTGCCGCCATCGAGCTGGGCCTTGATACGCCCCATGTGGTTGCCAATAAGCGTGAAGGCGGACTGGCGGTATTCCACCGCGGCCTCCGGCTTGGCGAACTGCGCCCAGGCCGGCGCGGCGGCCGTCAGGGTTGCCAAAGTACCCACGAGAAATGCTGCCTTTACAAGACGATTCACTATCTGTCTCCCTGTTGATGTGACAAAGCCCGGCTGATGATGTGAAGATGATGTGACGATGACATGACGATGTTGAACGTATGGCGCACGCGGCACTAGCAGCGCCGTGCCAATTCGACGGCCTTGCCGATATACGTTGCCGGGCTGAGGTCCAGCAGCGCCTGGCGGGCCGGCTCCGGGATTTGCAGGGTTTGCACAAACGCCTGGAGTCCGGCGCGGTCGATGCCCTGACCGCGCGTGAGCGCCTTGAGCTTTTCATAGGGTTCCGGTACGCCATACCGCCGCATCACGGTTTGCACCGCTTCGGCAAGAACCTCCCAGGCCGACTCGAGGTCGCCGGCGAGCGCAGGGGCGTTGACTTCCAGCTTGTCGAGACCACGCAGGCAGGATTGATAGGCAATGCAGCAGTGACCAAAGGCCACACCGAGGTTGCGCAGCACCGTTGAATCGCTCAGGTCGCGCTGCCAGCGCGATACGGGAAGCTTCTCGGAGAAATGCCGCAACAGGGCGTTGGCAATGCCCAGGTTGCCCTCGGAATTCTCGAAGTCGATGGGGTTTACCTTGTGAGGCATGGTGGACGAACCGACTTCACCCTCGCGCAGCCGCTGGCGGAAGTAGCCCATGGCGATATAACCCCAGATATCGCGATCGAGGTCCAGCACGATGGTGTTGGCACGCGCGATGGCATCGAAGAGTTCGGCCATCCAGTCGTGCGGCTCTATCTGTATGGTGTGAGAGTTGAATTCAATGCCCAGACCTGCCACCGTGCGAGCGGCAAAGCCTTCCCAGTCGATGTCGGGCGCCGCGATGAGGTGGGCATTGAAATTGCCCACGGCGCCGTTCATCTTGGCACGCGCGGTCACACGCCCAATGGCCGCAATAGCGATGGCCAGACGCTGGGCAACGTTGGCGAATTCCTTGCCCACCGTGGTGGGCGTGGCGGCCTGGCCATGCGTGCGTGCCAGCATGGGCGTGGCCGCATGCTCATGGGCCAGGGCACGCAGGCGGGAGTGGATGGCGCCAAGGCTTTCCAGCAGTATGGAACGCCCTTCCTCCAGGAGGAGAGCGTGCGCGACATTGTTGATGTCCTCGGACGTGCAGGCGAAATGGATGAACTCACCGGCGGCCCGGAGCGCCGGAATGCGTTCCTGGTGCGACTTGATCCAGTACTCGACCGCCTTGACATCGTGGTTGGTGCGCGCCTCGATCTCCTTGATCTGCGCGCAATCCTCGAGCGAAAAATCCGTGACCAGCGCCCGCAATGCAACGGCGGTGGCCGCATCGAACGCGGGCAGCTCGGGCAGGCCCAGCCCGGAGAGGCCGATGAGCCATTCGATCTCCACCCGCACTCGCGCGCGCATGAAGGCAAATTCCGAGAAAACGGCGCGCAGCGGTGCCGTGGCACGGCCGTAACGGCCATCTAGCGGCGAAATGGCCGTGAGGGAAGACAGCGCCAGGGTTGCGGCGGCAGCAGCGGTTTTGGGCACAGGTGGCGTCGTGTTGGTGAACCATGGCGTACCCGCTGCCCCGCAGCGGCGCCTGCGTTGCAGTTTAGCATCGCCACTTCAGGGCATACCGCAGTGTGTGCGGCGCTGCACACACCTGACAGGACCGCACGATATACTCACCGGCATGTTCCGTAACCTCACGCTTATCGCCTCGCCCACCAGCCCCTATGCGCGCAAGGTGCGCATCGTGATGTCGGAAAAGCGCATCGAATGCGAACTCCAGATGACCGACGTATGGTCGCCCGACACCACCATTTCGCAGTTCAATCCGCTGGGCAAGGTTCCCTGTCTCATCATGGATGACGGCGGTGCCGTGTTCGATTCACGTGTCATCGTCGAATATCTCGATACCCTCACGCCCGTTGGCCATCTCATTCCGGCAAGCGGCCGGCAGCGCGTCGAGGTGCGCACCTGGGAAGCGCTGGCCGACGGCATCGTCGATGCATTGGTCACCGTGCGACTGGAGCATGCGCAGCGGCCATCCACGCACCGGCTGCAGCCCTGGATAGATCGCCACCTGGGCAAGGCCACGGCCGGACTGCAGGCGGCTTCCACCGCGCTGGAAGACCGCGCCTGGTGCAACGGTGAGCGTTTCACCTTGGCCGATATCGCGCTGGGCGTGAGTCTTTCCTACCTGGATTTCCGGTTCCCGGAAATCACCTGGCGCAGCGAACATCCCAATCTTGCGCGGCACTATGAGAAGCTGGCGGCGCGGCCGAGTTTTGCGGAGACGGTGCCGCCGGGGGTTTAATTTCCTGAGGGGACCCTCACCCCGGCCCTTTCCCAAGGGGAGAGGGTGAAGACGGGATATTCCCGACGGGAATATCCAGGATCAAACGGCTAACCACGTGCCGCTGGCGCCGCCGCGTTTCTCCAGCAGGCGCACGGCGCCTATGGTCATGCCGCGATCCACCGCCTTGCACATGTCGTAGATGGTGAGCAGACCCACCTGCACGGCCATGAGCGCTTCCATCTCCACGCCTGTCGGTCCGCGGGTCTGCACGGTTACCGTGCAATCGACGCAGCTTCGCGCGGTATCGACGGCAAACTCCACCGTGATGCTGGTCAGTGGCAGCGGGTGGCACAGGGGGATGAGATCGGCGGTGCGCTTGGCGCCCATGATGGCTGCAATGCGCGCTATTCCCAGGACATCGCCCTTGGCGGCGCTGCCGGCCGCAATGACGGCCAGCGTTTCCGCGGCCATGACGATGCTGCCGGCGGCGCGGGCCATGCGGTCTGTTGCGGGCTTGGCCCCCACGTCCACCATTCTTGCCTGGCCGGCCGGATCAAAGTGGGTCAGCGGGTCGCGCGCGTCTGCCATGATTTTCCTGTAACGAATGCAAACAATTCCCGGGCCACGCCCGCTGGCCGCCTCCGGCGGCGCACGGAACCAATCAGGCCATACGGATATCATACAAAGCGCAGGGGCACATGGGCCCCGGCCCTCACCAACACCTATCGTGAACCGATTCATAGGCACCCGCCTCTCCCGCTGGCTCGTATTCGCGCTCTGCGCGCTATTTGCCGTGGAACCCGCGCTGATGGCGCAGGAGCTGCCGACGCTGGGCGAGGCGGGCGGCGAAGCGCTGTCGCCACTGGAAGAGCGCAAGTATGGCGAGGAGATCATGCAGCAGTACATCCGGCGCAGCCCGGAGTACCTGGATGACCCGGAAACCATCGACTACATCAACCACCTGGGATTTCAGCTGGTTGCTGCCAGTGCGGCGCGGCATATCGATTTCGAATTCTTCGTCATGCGCGATGCCACCATCAACGCCTTTGCGCTGCCCGGTGGTTTCATCGGCGTGCATACGGGACTGATCCTGACCGCGCAAAGCGAATCGGAGCTCGCCTCGGTTCTGGGCCACGAAATCGGCCACGTGCAGCAGCGCCACCTGGCGCGCTCGCTCGGGCGCCAGCGCGACTCCATGCTGATCACCCTGGGTTCGGTCCTCGTCGCGCTGTTGGCAGCGCGCAGCGGACAGGGCACGAACGCCGCCCTGGCAGTGGGCCAGGCAGCCGCGCTCTCGCGCCAGCTGGCGTTTTCGCGCAACGACGAGCGCGAGGCCGACCGCGTGGGCTTCCAGATCCTGACCGACGCCGGTTTCGACCCCCAGGCCATGGCCGACCTGTTCGCGCGCATGCAGCAGGGCACGCGGGCGTATGCCAGCGTGGCACCAGCATATCTGCAGACGCACCCGATGACCGAGGAGCGCATTGCCGATATGCAGGCGCGCATCCGCACCACGCGCACGCACCAGCATGCCGACAGTCTCGAATTCCAGCTCATTCGGGCGCGCTTGCGCGTGCTGCAGGATGAGTCGACGCCCGGCCTGCGCGACCGGCTGGCCACCTTCACCGATCAGATCGCCCATCACTCGGCCGTTTCCGACACCGCGGCCTATTACGGCATGGCCCTGGCCGATATCAAACTCAAGCAGCCGGCTGCGGCAGTGGAGGCGGCGCTGGCCGCACGCCGCTCCACCGAAGTGCCCTCGGCCATGCTCGACGACATGGTGGCGCTGGCGCGCTATGAGGCAGCAGGCAATGACGCCGAACGCGATCAGGCGCTGCAGCTGGGGCGCGAGGCCAGCGCGCATTTTCCGCTGTCACGCGCCGTGGCCATGCAATACACGGACCTGCTGCAACGTGCCCAGCACCATGCGCAGGCCATTGCGTACCTGCGCGACCAGCTGGCGCTTTCGCGAACGGATCCGGATTTCTTCAATTTCCTGGCCACCAGTTACGCGGCGCTCGACCAGAAGACCTTGCAGCACCAGGCCACCGCCGAGCTCTACCTGTTGCTGGGATCAACGCCGGCGGCGGTAGAGAGCAATTGCAACTTGCCCGCCAGGCGGCCGATGCCGATTTCTACACCATGACGGAAGTCGATGCCCGGCTGCGGCAACTCATGACGCGCGCGCGCGAGGAAAAGGATGAGGCGCGCGGAGAGAAGTCCGCCGGGCCGTAAGTGCCTCCGCGCCTGGGCGCTGCGAGCAGCAGCGCTATGCCAGCCCATACACCCTCACCCCCGACCCCCCTCCCGCAAGCGGGCGAGGGGAGTTGAGCAGTTCTGGCGCGCCGGTTCCTAGGCGCGTTCGAGGGCGCGCAGGATGTCGGCCGGCGCGGTGCCCAGCAGTTCCTGGGGCCGGCGACCTTGCAGGTGCTCGTTGGGCGTCGCAAACCAGTTGCCGACCCGCAGTTCACCCTGACCGCCCAGTCGAGTAATGGCCTGCTCGATGGCTGCATAGGGGCGGCCGCGACGATCGAACTGGTAGCGCGGATACAGCTCGTGGATGGCGAAGATGCGGCCCTCAACGGTCCAGCGGCGCACCGAATTGGTGGCCGACTCCAGGGCCTGCGGCGCAAAGCTTGCGGGTACTTTTACGCCCGCATCGAGGAACTCTCCGGCCAGCAGCAGCTGGGCGACCTCCTCGGCACTGAGCCAGGCAACACCCTGCTGCGGCTTGGCCTGTTGCGGCTTGGCCTCGCGTGACGGTAGGTCGCGAACATCGCGCTGGAAAATTTCCGAGCCCCATGCCGCCGGGGTGCGCACTGATCCCCAAACCATAGCGTCCGACATCGTTTACTGCCTCCCTGCAACTGCCTACCGGCACCGGAACCGCCTTGCACGCGCCGTTGTGCAACACCACTCCATTGTTGCCAAAGCGCCGCTGCAGTCCCATCGTCCATTCAGACGAAAGACGGAGCGCCTTCTGGTCGGCGCGCGATCACGGCCGGGAATTGGCATGGAATTGCGTGGGAATTCGCTTGGAATTGGCTGGGAATTGGCTGGGGAATCGGCCGGGAACAGGCCGGGGTTGTCAGACATGCTCTTGCAGGAAACCGAACACGCGGTCAGCGAAATACCAGGGACGGCTGCCCGGCGCGAAGAAACCCACATGACCGCCATGGTCGGGCGCCTCCAGGCTGACATGGCGCGAAACGTCCGCCATGCCCGGCAGGCTGGCGTGCGGCACAAAGGGGTCGTTGCGGGCATTGAGCGCCAACATCGGCAGAGCGATACCCGCCAGCCAGGGCTTGGCCGACGCGCGCTTCCAGTAGTCCAGCACACCGGCAAAGCCGTGCACGGGCGCCGTGAAGGCGTCATCGAATTGGCCGATCGTGCGGCTGGCTTTGATGCGCCGGGCATCCGCCAGTCCCGGAAAGGCGGCCACCTTGGCGAGCGCCTTGGGCACCAGCGAGCGCAGGAACATGGCCGTGTACAGGCGATTGAAGCCCACTGCCAGCGCATGTCCGCCAGCGGCGAGGTCAAAGGGCGAGCTCACGGCCACTGCGGCGACAAGGCGCGCGGTGGCCGCCGGACCCTGTTCGCCGGCCCATTTGGCCAGGACGTTGCCGCCCAGCGAGATGCCGACCGCGAACCGCGGCGCCTGCGGCCAGCGCGCGGCAATCCGCGCCAGGATCCAGTCGATCTCCGCGGTATCACCGGAGTGATAGGCGCGCGGCAGGCGATTGGGCTGGCCGCTGCAGCCGCGAAAATGCACGACGAGGCCGCGCCACCCGCGCAGCGCGCAGCCGTCCATCAGGATGCGTGCGTAATGCGATCCGGAATCGCCCTCGAGCCCGTGGAACATGACCAGCAGGGGTTCCGTCACGGTGCCGGGCGCAGGTTGGAGAAAATCGACATCGATGAAATCGCCGTCGGGTGTGTCCCAGCGCTCGCGCGCATAGGCCACGGTGGGCACGGGTATCAACCGTGCCGGGACGATCGTCTGCAGGTGAGATCCCGGCAACCACCAGGGCGAGCGGTAAGCGCGGGCCGCGCCGGCCGGTGCCGGCTTGCTCAATGCACCGTACCGGGCGGGCTCTCGGCTTCCATGGCCTGGCCTTCCGGCGCCGCAGAGCCCGTGTGCAGCACCATCTTCCAGCCGGCCGGCGTCTTGATGAAAGCGTTGCTGGCCAGGATATGTACCAGTTGGCGCACCGAGCCCTGCAGCACAACAAGTTCCTCGATCAGGCTCGTAACCGCGAGCGTGGGCGACTCGAAACTGCGGCGCCCGAGGGTGCGCACCGGCAAGGCACCCGAACCCAATATGGCGGCCCACGAGGCACGCACGTTGTTGTAGCCCAGGATGCGGCTGGCGCCCGGATGCGTGCAACTGACGTCGTCATCCTGCAGCCACAGGTCGGCCATGGCATCGATGTCGGCGTTTTCCAGCGCCTCGTAGAACGCCTGCTCGCACTCCTCGGGGGATGCGAACAGCAGGGGTTTGGTCAGCCGGGACATGCGTGCGCGGCGTGCTCAGTGCCCGGTGGATTCCGCGCCACCCGTTGCGGGGGCCACACGGTAGCGCGTGCCGCAATACGGGCACATGGCAGTACCGCCAGAAGGAATCTCCAGGAAGACGCGCGGATGGTGGTTCCAGACCGGCATGGTGGGATTGGGACAGTAGGCCGGCAGTTCGTCGGCGCGCAGCGTTACAAGCGGAAGTTCGGGACGGTTCATGGCGGACTCAGACCTTGGTCAGCCAGCGCCGGTATTTTTCGGCGCGGCCATTGACGGCATCGAAGAAGGTGCTCTGGATGCGCTCCGTGATCGGGCCGCGATGACCCTGGCCGATGCGCCGGCCGTCGAGTTCGCGGATGGGGGTGATCTCGGCCGCCGTGCCGGTGAAGAAGGCTTCATCGGCCAGATAAACGTCGTCACGTGTCATGGGTTGCGAAAGAACCTCGATTCCCAGGTCGGCGGCGATTTCAATGACGGTGGCACGTGTGATGCCGGTGAGGCCCGACACGAGCAAAGGCTCGACCAGGCGGCCATTACGCACGATGAACAGGTTCTCGCCCGCACCCTCGGCAACGAAACCCGCGGTATCGAGGAGCAGGGCTTCGTCGTAGCCGTCGCGCGTGGCTTCCATGTTGGCCAGGATGGAATTGACGTAATGGCCGGCGGTCTTGGACCGGACCATGGAGACATTGATGTGATGCCGGGCAAACGACGAGGTCTTGACGCGTATGCCTTTTTGCAGACCGTCCTCGCCCAGGTAGGCACCCCAGGGCCAGGCGGCAATGGCAAGGTGCACCGCGGCGCCCTTGGGACTGACGCCCATTTTTTCCGAGCCGTAGAAAGCAATGGGGCGCAAATAGCACGAATCGAGCTTGTTGGCGCGCACGACTTCGGCGTGGGCCGCGGCAACCTCCTCGCGCGACCAGGGAATTTCCATCATGAAGATGCGCGCGGAATTGAACAGCCGGTCGGTATGCTCGCGCAGCCGGAAAATGGCGGTGCCATCGACGGTGTTATAGGCGCGCAGACCTTCGAATACCGACAGACCATAGTGCAGCGAATGCGTGAGCACGTGCGTATTGGCTTCGCGCCACGG
>CAIQGU010000457.1 GCA_903871435.1 uncultured Burkholderiales bacterium
CAGATGATGAAGCCAGTGAGGCCGGAGCAGTTGTACAGCATCTGGTAGATCTTCTGTCCGCCCACGGCGTTGGCCAGAAAAGCCGTGGCGCCGATCAGCCCCGTAGCCCAGACCGCCGCAACCGGTACGCCGCGAACGTTGACCTTGCCGAACAGGCGCGGCGCCTTGCCACTGTGCGCCATGGCATACAGCATGCGCGAGGACACGTACAGGGACGAGTTGCCGCACGACAGCACCGACGACAGGATGACGAAATTCATGGCGTTGGCGGCGTAATAGCCCACAGTCGGAATCTGCTGGAACACGATGGTGAAGGGCGAATACGCAATGCCGTCATCGCTGCGCAGCAAGTTGGGATCCGTAAACGGAATCAGCGACCCCACGACGAAAATGCTGCCGATATAAAAGAGCAGGATGCGCCAGAAAACGGTGCGTATGGCCTTGGGCACGCTCGTGCTCGGGTCGCGGGTTTCTGCCGCGGCGAGGCCCACGGCTTCGGTGCCCTGGAACGAGAAACCCGCCACCAGGAACACCAGCAGGATGCTGGTGAAGCCGCCCACGAATGGCGCACTCTGGCCCGTCTGGGTGCTGTGCAGGAACCAGTTCTGGAAGCCCACGCGCTGCCCGCCCAGCATGCCCATGATCATCAGGATGCCAACGGCTACGAAGATGATCACCGTTACCACCTTGATGCCGGAAAACCAGTACTCGGCTTCGGCATAGGCCTTCACCGATAGCAGGTTCAATGCCATCAGCAGTACGAAGAACCCCATGGCCCATAGCGTGGGATTACTGTCCGGAAACCAGAACTGCACGATCAAGGCGCCCGCGACAAATTCTGCGGCCAGGGTGATGGACCAGCTGAACCAGTAGTTCCAGCCGAAGGCAAAGCCCAGCGAGGGATCGATGAAGCGTTCGGCGTAGGCCTCGAACGAGCCGGGGATGGGCAGTTGCGTCGCCATCTCGCCCAGGGACTGCATCATGCAGAACACGGCAAATCCCATCAGGGCGTAGGCGAGCATCGCGCCGCCGGGCCCCGCCTGGGAGATGGCGCTTCCGCTGGCAAAGAACAGGCCGGTGCCGATGGCGCCGCCAATGGCAATCATGCTGAGCTGCCGCTGGCCGATTCCGCGCCGAAGTTTCTCGGAATCCATGTTGCTCATGTAGCCGCTGCCCCCGCGATGGTGAAGAAAAAGGACCCTGGCTCCGCCCGACCCGACGGGTGAATCCGCGGGTTCGTCTCGGCTGCGCAGGAGATTCGCGATAGTATCCCGGGTCTTGTCGTACCGGCACCGGCAGCGCTACCCGGGTGACGTTTGAATTGCCGGTCCGCCCAGTCTTGCCCCATGTCCATGCCATCCAGACCTTTCGTGCTCAATCGGCCGCGTGCCGACGCCCTGCTCCTGCTCGTTTCCATCCTGTGGGGGACGACGTTCGTCGCCCAGAAGCTGGGGGGAGCAACGGTGGGTCCGCTCGCCTTCGTCGCCGTACGTTTTCTGGGTGCCACGCTTTTTCTCCTGCCCTTCGCGCTGTGGGAGGCGCGTCGCAGCAGCATTGCCCTTACACGCGCCGACCTTGCCGGCGGCGCCGCCATTGGCGTCTGTCTTTGTTCCGGCAGTCTGCTGCAGCAAAGTGCGCTGGTAAGCACCTCGGCCACCAATGCGGGCTTTCTGACCGCGGTGTACACGGTGCTGGTGCCCTTTGTTGCGTGGGGTTTCACGCGCCGTCCGCCCCAGGCCCTGGTGCTGCTGGCCTGCGCCGTTGCTCTCTATGGTGCTTGGCTGCTGGCCGGAACCACAGCAAGTGGCATGGACCTGTCGCAGGGTGACATGCTCCTGCTCATCAGTGACGTCATCTGGGCCTTGCACATCACGCTGACCTCGCAATGCCGGGGGATTGCCGCCCGGCCCATGATGCTGTCGACCATGCAATGCGGCATTACCGGCCTGGTCGCACTGCCCTTTGCGCTGCTGGGGCAACCCGTATCGATGCATGACGTAGTGAACAGCCTGCCCGCGATACTTTATGCGGGCATCGTGTCGAGCGGCATCGCGTTTACCTTGCAAATCGTTGCCCAGCGTCATACACCACCGGCCGAGGCCGCGCTGATCATGTCGCTCGAGAGCGTCTTCTCCGCCATTGCCGGCGCAATTTTTCTCGGCGAAGGCCTTAGCGCGCGGGCGGCCATCGGCGCCCTTCTGATAATGCTGGGTGTCGTGCTGGTGGAAACCAGTCCCTTGATCATCGCCACTGCAGCGGGCCTGCGCAGGCGGGCGATCTCGCCTAACCGTTGAGGCTGCGCAGCGCGGCCGGCTGCAACAGACCCAAGCGCCAGATAGACGTGCCGGGCTAAGTCAACGTCCCAGGAACCGTATGCGCATTCAGGCGCGCAAAATCCGCCCGGTTGCGGGCCAATTCCAGCAGCCGATCGCGCAGACCGCGCGGGGTGACGACTTCCAGTGCGTTGTGGGCGCGCCAGTGCAACCCCGCTTCCGTGGCAATCGCATCGAGGGGAACATCGTGCACCTGGGGAAAGCTCGTCTCCAACCGTGACAGCTCGAACCCCACGCCGATACTCAGAGGGCGCGGCTCCAGCGCGGCCAGGGTACGGTCGAAATACCCGCCCCCGTAACCGAGACGGTCGCCCGCCCTGCCAAATCCCACCAGTGGAATGAGCAGTATGTCCGGTGTCACCTGTTCGGTGCCCACGGGATAGGCAATGCCCAGGGCACCCACCTGCATGACAGTACCCGGCTGCCATAGCCGGAACTGCAGGGGTTGCGCGCGCTGGGTCACTACCGGCAAGGCGCTGCGGGCGCCGCGTTGCCGCAGCAGGCGCATCAGGTGACGGGCGTCGTATTCGGCCTTGAGCGGCCAGCAAAAACCCACGACCGTGCCGGCCTGGACCGGCAGTGCCTGCATGAGCAGAAGGCTGATGGCCAGGCTCCATTCACGGCGCACCTCAGCGGGCGCGGCCAGGCGCCGGGCAATGAGCTCCTCGCGCATGCCCTTGCGCCAGGCTGCGAGGTTGGGCGGTACCCCAACCGCTTCAGGCATGGTCGCCGAATCCCTTAAAACAGGCCGACGATGCGGCCACGGTCGTCGACATCGATGGCGTAGGCCGCGGGAACCTTGGGCAAACCCGGCATGGTCATGACGTCGCCGCACACCATGACCACGAATTGCGCCCCTGCCGCCAGTCGCACCTCGCGCACGTCGACGATGTGCCCGCTGGGCGCTCCACGCAGCTTCGGATTGGTGGAAAAAGACACCTGTGTCTTGGCGACGCACACGGGATAGTGGCCGTAACCATCATTTTGCAGACGGTCGATCTTGGCGCGCACGTCGGCACTGGCACGGATATCGGCCGCGCCATACACGCGCGTGGCGATTGCCTTCATCTTGTCCCAGAGGGTATCGGCGTCCTCATAGACGAAACGCATCGTGCTGGGTGTGTCGCACAGACGTATGACCTCGTGGGCCAGCGTTTCCGCGCCGGCACCGCCTTCCGCCCAATGCCGTGCGATCACCGCCTTGCTGCCGCGGGCCTGGACCCGCGCGAGCAGCAGGTCGGTTTCGGCCACGGTATCGTGCGTGCGGTGGTTGATGGCGACCACGCAGGGCAGTCCGTAACGATCCTGCACGTTGTCGATGTGCCGCTCCAGGTTGACAATGCCCCGGTCCAGTGCGGCGAGGTCCTCGCGGCTCACATCCGCCACCTCGACGCCACCGTGGTACTTGAGGGCGCGCACGGTGGCAACCAGCACGACCGCAGCAGGACGCAGCCCGGTCTTGCGGCATTTGATGTCCACGAACTTTTCAGCGCCCAGGTCGGCCCCGAAGCCCGCTTCGGTGACGACGTAGTCCGCAAGCTTGAGCGCGCTCTGGGTGGCAAGAACCGAATTGCAGCCGTGCGCGATATTGGCGAAAGGGCCGCCGTGGATGAAGGCCGGCGTGCGCTCCAGGGTCTGGGCCAGGTTCGGCGCCAGGGCGTCGCGCAACAGCGCCGTCATTGCCCCCTGGGCCTTGAGATCGCTTGCCCGGATCGGGCGGCCATCACGGGTGCTGCCGATGATGATGTTACCGATGCGCTCCTTCAGATCCGCCAGGCTGGTCGCCAGGCAGAAGATCGCCATGATCTCCGAGGCCACCACGATGTCGAATCCGTCCTGGCGCGGGTACCCGTTGCCGGGGCCGCCCAGGCCCACCGTGATGTCGCGCAGCGCCCGGTCGTTCATGTCGACCACCCGCCGCCAGGTTATGCGGCGCACGTCGATGCCCAGCTCGTTGCCGTGGTGGATATGGTTGTCGATAAGAGCGGACAAGAGGTTATGCGCCAGCGCGATGGCCGAGAAATCGCCCGTGAAGTGCAGGTTGATGTCTTCCATGGGCACGATCTGCGCATAGCCGCCGCCGGCGGCGCCCCCCTTGAGGCCGAAGACCGGGCCCAGCGAGGGCTCGCGTAGGCAGATCATGGCCTTTTTGCCCGTGCCGGCCAGTACGCGGTTCAGTGCGTCGCCCACGCCCACGGTGGTGGTGGTCTTGCCCTCCCCCGCGGGTGTCGGAGAGATGGCGGTTACCAGGATGAGCTTGCCATCGGGGCGGTCGCGCAGGGACTGCAGAAAGTCCAGGTGAATCTTGGCTTTGTAGTGCCCGTAGGGCTCCAGGTGCTCTGCGGCTATCCC
>CAIQGU010000458.1 GCA_903871435.1 uncultured Burkholderiales bacterium
CCACAGGTTAATCTTGGAGACAAGGTAAAGAAGGGAGATCTTCTTGCTGATGCTTCTTCTACGGATGGTGGACTTCAGACGAGCAGTAGCAGATGTTCCCGCTCCCACGAGCTGATGACGCGGTTGTAAGTGGCAAATTCCAGCTCCTTCACCGCGCAGAAAGCATCGACAAAACCGGTGCCCAGCACCTCGCGGATGGGATCGCAGGCACGCATCGCCTCTATGGCGTCTTCCAGGTGACGCGGCAGTTCGTGGCGGCCGCTCCAGGCGCTATCGGTGGTGGCTTCCGTGGCCTGCAGTTGGTCCCGTATGCCCAGATAGCCGCAGGCGAGGTTGGTGGCCATGGCCAGGTACGGGTTGACGTCCACGCCGGGCACGCGGTTCTCCACCCGCCGGGCCACCGGCGTGGACTTGGGCACGCGGATGCCACAGGTGCGGTTGTCCATGCCCCAGCGCACATTGATGGGGGCCGAGATGAACGGTGCCAGGCGCCGGTACGAGTTCACATAGGGCGCGAACATTGGCATGGATTGCGGAATGTAGGTCTGCAGGCCGGCGATGAAGTTGTAGAACAGCGGGCTGGGCGTGCCGTCCTCCAGGCTGAAAATGTTGCGACCGGTCTCGGCGTCCAGGATGCTCTGGTGGATATGCATGGCGCTGCCAGGCTCCATCTCCATCGGCTTGGCCATGAAGGTGGCAAAGATGCCGTGGCGCAGCGCTGTCTCGCGCACGGTGCGCTTGAACAGGAAGACACGGTCCGCCAGGTCCAGCGGTTCGCCGTGCGAGAAATTGATTTCCATCTGGCCGGCGCCGGCCTCGTGTATCAGCGTCTCCACGCCCAGCTTATGCAGCTCACAGAAGCTGGAGAGTTCCATGAAGAAAGGGTCGAAGTCATTCACGGCATCGATGGAGTAGCTCTGGCGGCCCGCTTCGGCCTTGCCCGTTCGGCCGATGGGCGGGTGCAGGGGTTCGTGGGGGTTTTGCTGGCGCGCCACCAGGTAGAACTCCATTTCCGGCGCCACCACGGGCTGCCAGCCGCGTTCGGCGTAGAGCGCCAGCACGCGCCGCAGCACATTGCGCGGCGCCAGTTGCACGGGCGAGCCGTCCCATTCCTGGCAGTCGTGAATGACCACCGCCACGGGTTCCGCCGCCCAGGGCACGACGCGCACGGTGGCCGCATCGGGGATGCACACCATATCGGGATCGGTATCGCCCACAAACGGGCCGTTATCGGGCTGCTGGCCATTTACCGTGTTGAGCAGCACGCTCTTGGGAATGCGCATTTCCCCCGCGGAAATGAAGAGGTCGCGCGGCAGGATCTTGCCGCGCGCGATGCCCGTCATGTCGGGGATCACGCACTCGACTTCGTTGATCTTGTTGGTCGTGAGGAAGTCGTGCAGGGGGGAACTCATGGCGCCTGTGCCTCGGGTTGGCGATGCTCCGCCTGCCGGGCGGCCGGGTGCGTGCGTTTGCGTACGCATCTAACGGCAGCATATCGCATGCACGTGCCACTGACGGCAAAGCCGCGCGACGGCGCCTTTGCGTGGCCCAAGTTCTGTCCGCAGACTGCCCACCGTTCGGCAGCGCACCGTCAGCGGGGCGGATCCGCGGCAAGCTCTCTTCCACATTCAATCGAAGGCAACGATCATGAACAAGATGGGAAGCCTGCGCGCGCTACTGCTGGTCACGATGCTGTTGGGCCTGGAAGCGGTCGCGCAGGCGGCGCCGGTCGCCTTCACCGTGCTGCTGACCGGAGCCGATCGAGTGCCGGCCGTACGGGACCAGAGTGCGGCTACGGCCACTGCGCGGTTTACCTACGACGAGCAAACGCGAACCATCACCTGGGACCTGGACTACAGCGGCGTGCACAGCGCGGTTACGGCCGCGCAACTGCGTGGGCCCGCGCTGCCGGGAAAAAATGGACGCCTGCTGGTCCGCATGAGCGCGAAGGCCGAGAAAGGCGAGCAGATCGCCAGTCCGGTCAAGGGCAAGGCGACTTTTTCATCGCGTCAGGCCAAGGCTTTGGCCGCGGGAGATATCTATGTAGTGCTCGACTCCACGGATCATCCCAATGGTGAACTGCGGGGACAACTGCTGGTGCCCAAGAGTTGATACGCCTTTGGGGAACTGGCCAAGTCCATGGCCGCTGAGGTACATCTCGTCAGCCGTACGGGCTGGCTGCGTGCTGCGGTGCTGGGCGCCAACGACGGCATCATCTCCACGGCGAGCCTGATACTGGGCGTCGCTGCCGTGGCCGCAACCGCAGCGGACGCGCGTCATGATGCCATTGTGGCAGGCATAGCCGGGCTGGTTGCGGGTGCCATGTCCATGGCGGCGGGTGAATACGTTTCGGTGAGTTCGCAGGCCGATACGGAATCGGCGGATCTCGCGCGCGAAAGCAGCGAGATTGCCGCTGCTCCCCAGGCGGAAATGCTCGAGCTTGCCAAGATCTATCAGGGGCGTGGCCTGGATCCGGCCCTGGCGCAGCAGGTGGCAACGCAGCTCATGGCGCACGATGCGCTGGGCGCGCATGCGCGCGACGAACTGGGAATTTCAGCGGCCATGCGCGCCCGGCCGGTACAAGCGGCTATGGCCTCGGCGGCGGCCTTCACGGTCGGCGCGGCGGCGCCCATGGCGCTCACCCTGGTGGCGCCGGCGGACGTGCTGCTCTACGTCGTTGGCGGCGGCTCGGTGGTTTTCCTGGCCTTCCTGGGCGCACTGGGTGCGCGCGCCGGTGGCGCCGGTTTGCTGGTGCCAACGCTGCGGGTCACCTTCTGGGGCGCCGTTGCCATGGCCATCACGGCCGCTGTCGGCCGGCTGTTTGGGCATGGCATATAGATGTCGCGCTAGATGCTGCTGCAGGTGTTGCGGCAGCGCGAATGCCCCGCCGGCGCCCGCGCTTATTCAGTACCGGTGAGCAGGCGGCTGCGCGGAAACGGCCGCAGCCGCTCAATGGCGGCGCCAAGCGCCAGAACGGTGGGATCGTCAAAGCGGCGCCCCACGATCTGTACGGCGGTGGGCAAGCCATCGGCGGATAGGCCCGAGGGCACGCTGAGAGCAGGGCATTGCGGGATATTGTTGAACGGCGCACACATGTCAAAGCCGCTGAGCCGGCCATCGGCGTCCGACGCCTCGAAATCGGCATCCACGGCGGTGATCGGCGGCGCCGTGATGGCCGTCGTGGGGCAGATCAGCGCATCATAGTTCTGGAAGATCGTGGCCAATGCCTGCCATTGGCGCGTGCGCACTTGTTCGGTTTTCTTGATCTCGACGGCATTGGCCTTGCGCCCGGCTTCGATGAAGCGCAGCAGTGCCGGATCCATGCGGTCGGCAAATTCCGGCAGGTAGCGGTCGGCTTCGGACGCGAGGAAGACCCCCCAGTTGGCCACCCACAGATCGGCCACTTCCACTTTCCAGTCCAGCGCGACTTCGTCGACGATGGCGCCCGCATTGCGCAAGTCTGCCGCGACCTCGCGCAAGTTCGCTTCGATGTCGGAGTCCACGCGATAAAAACCCAAGTCGACGCTCAGGGCGATGCGCAGGCCGGACACGCGCCCTGCGAGGCAGTCGCCCAATGGGGTGGGGTGCATCTGGCTGAGGATGTCCGCGTCGTCCGGCCCCTGGGTGACTTCGAGAAAGCGCGCCACGTCCTCGACGCGCCGGGCGATGGGCCCGAAGTGCGAAAACAGGTCGAAGGTGGTCGACAGGATGTCCATGGGGATACGCCCCAGGCTGGGCTTGAGCCCCGCTACCCCGCAGAGGGCAGCCGGAATGCGCACGGATCCTCCCATGTCGGTGCCCTCGGCCAGGGGCACGCAACCCGTGGCAACCGCCGCGCCCGAGCCGCCCGACGAGCCCCCCGTGGTACGGCCGGCATCCCAGGGATTGAGCGTTTCGCCCCACAGCGGGCTGCGCGTGAAGCTGGAATGCGCGAATTCGGGCGTGGTCGTGCGCCCGACGATGATGGCGCCGGCGTTGCGCAGGCGCTGGACGATGACCGGGTCGTGCTCGGGGATCCAGTTGCGCAGCGCGTGCGAACCGCGTGTGGAAACCACGCCCGCCATGGGCGTGAAATCCTTGATGGCGATGGGTACGCCATGCAGCAGGCCCAGCGCCTTGCCGGATTTGACCGCGCGCTCGGCTTGCGCGGCCTGCGCGCGCGCGCTGTCGGCAAATACCGCGGTGAATGCATTGAGCCGGGGTTGTACGTGGGCGATGCGCTTGAGGCTGGCTTCGATCAGTGCCACCGGGGACAAGGTTCCGGCGGCGATGCGCCGTGCGGCCTCGGCGGCGCCCAACTGGTTCAGGTCTGCGGATGCGTCCATGGGGTTATGCCTAGTGGTTACGGTTCACGCGCGCAAGCGTACAAGCCACAACGCGCGCAGCTTCAGCCCGAGACCGTCAGGGGCAAAGCGGGTGTCTTGACGCGTACGGCCATGGGACCAAACCGTATGGGTGTTGGCTGCCCGGCCAGCGTGGCGGCAATGGCCTTGGCGGCCGTCATGATGGGCATGATGTAGGGCAGGGCGCGCGCGGCGCCGCCGGCGATGTCCGGCCGAGCGGCCGAGGCGTACGCGGCGCAATCGCCCAGGGCATAGATCTCGGGGTCGCTGGTGCGGCCAAATTCGTCCACCCGTATGCCGCGTTCAATTGCCAGGCCTGCCTGCGCCGCAAGATCCGTGCGGGGCCGCAGTCCCACGGCGCAGAGGATGACGTCGGCTTCCAGCGTTGCGCCGGAACGCAATGCAATACGGTAATAGCCGGCCTCGCGCGCAATGCTGTTGGCCACATCGCCCAGGTAGCAGTCCACGCCCAGTCCGGCGAGCGCGGCCTTGAGCGCCTCGCCGTTGTCCTGGGTAATCAGGTTGCCGATCAGCCACGGTGCGGGGTCGACCACGCTGACCCGGAAGCCGCCAATTGCCAGGTCGTTGGCGAATTCGCTGCCGATGAGGCCGCCGCCGATGATGGCGACGCGCGCGCCGGCGCCGGCCGCGGTCAGGGCCTCGCGAAAGCCGTGGTAATCGCCGATGTCGTTCACCGAATGCGCATGTTCGAGCCCGGGCGTGGGCAGGCGGACGGCATCAGCCCCCAATGCGAGCACCAGCTGGCCATAGGCCAGGGGTCCCGCCGATGCCGGTTCCAGGAGGAGTTTGCGTTCGGACCGATCGATCGCCACCACGCGTGTACCGGGTAGTACGTTGGCACCCAAGGTCTGCGCTTGCTGAGCAGCCGTTTTCTGGATGAGATGACCCGCCGCCTTTTTTTGCGCCACGGCATTGGACAACATGGGCTTGGCGTAGAAATGCCCCTGGTCGGCACAAACGAGGGTGATGGGCCGGTCCTTGTCGCGCTGGCGCAGTTCGCGCGCCAGGGTCCAGCCGGCAACGCCACAGCCAACGATCACCACCGGCCCGCCGCTGCCCACCGGCGAACGACCCGGGTCCGGCGCCACGCTGGCGTTCATGCCGATGGCCTCCCGGCGTTGCCGTACCGTACCACGGCGCTCAGATGGCTACCGCTTCGAAATCGCTCTTGGCGACACCGCAGTCGGGGCAGGCCCAGCTGGCGGGAACATCCGCCCACAGGGTTCCCGGCGCCAGACCATCTTCCGGCCGGCCCAGGGTTTCGTCGTAGATGAATCCGCACACAATGCAAACGTAGGTTTTCATGGCTTTTCCTGAAGTCGGTGGATTCTACTGTCCGTTTGGCTGGGCCGCCCAGCGCCCGGAAGCACTAGTAAGGGGATTGCGGTTGTAATCGAATGGCCGGATACTTCTGGGCGAGTTAATCGAATCCACAAATAAACCAAATCAAGCCAAGCCGCGATCATGGCCACCCTTATCAGCGCTGCCAATGCCGTTTCCCTGCGGCAGCTTTCCTACCTCGTGGCTTTGTCGGAAACGCTCAACTTCACCCGCGCCGCCGAGCGCTGCTTCGTCACCCAATCGACGCTCTCATCGGGGATACGCGAGCTGGAACGGGCCATTGGTGCCGTGCTCTTCGAGCGCGACCGCCAGAGCGTGGCGGTAACGCCGCTGGGTCATGAACTCGTACTGCGGGCCCATGCCATCCTGGGGCAAACCCTGGATTTCGTGAACGCTGCCCAGACGGCCACCGGGCCCCTGGAAGGCACCGTCACGCTGGGGGCCATACCCACCATTGCGCCCTTTCTTTTGCCGCCACTCCTGCGCCAGATACGTCAGGAGCTACCCCTCCTCACCACCTTGCTGCGCGAGGAGCAGACCCCGGTGTTACTGCGCGCCGTTGCCGACGGTGAGATGGACTTTGCCATCCTCGCGCTGCCCATGGACGTGGGCCGCCTGCAGGTC
>CAIQGU010000459.1 GCA_903871435.1 uncultured Burkholderiales bacterium
GGGTGGTATTGCGCAGGTGCACGCAAAGGCGGTAAAGGAAATGGGAGGGGCGGAACTCGTCGCTGTCTGCGACACCGTCAAGGCAAAAGCGGAAGAGACCGCAAAGAAGTGGGGCATTGCAGGGCGGGGTGGTTGCAGCGCGTGCAGCACGGTTCCTGCTCGCCGGTTGCGCCGTCTCGCTGGCCGCGCTGGCCCCGGCGGCGGAACGGGTCGATGGCTCCGCCTCGCTACTACCCGACCGGCAGGATGCGCAGGCGTTGGTGGCGGACCTGCAACGCCGATACCCGCCGGGTTCCATCACCACGCCGGATCTTGCCGATCGCGCCCTGGTCGCAGCCCGCAGCGTCAACGCCGGCTTGCAGGCGCAGTTCGAGGCCGAGCGAAGCAAGTGCGCCCACGTATTTTTCGTCAACCATTGCCTCGATGAGGCGCGCCGTGCCCAGCGCGCCGGCGATCATGTCGTGCGCCTCGTGACCATTGAAGCCCACGACCTCCAACGCCATCGCGATGCCGACCTGCATGCCCAGAGCCGTGCCCAGGCCTTGCGCGACCAGGCCAGCCAGGATTTGCTGCGGCCGGAACGCGAGCAGCAGGCGGCGCTGAACGCACGCACGCGCGAGCAAAACGCGAGCGCCCGCGAGGCCGATGAAAAGCATGATCTGGAACGTGCGGCGCAGGACAGCGCCGCGGCCGAGGCGCGCGCCCGCGCGCACCAGGCCGATCTTGTCCGCAAGGATGCGGCACGCCCCGGCCAGGAGGCCGTCGCCCTGCGTGATTACCGCCAGAAACAGGATCAATCCGCCGCCTACGCCAAGACGCGCGCCGAAGACCGCGAGGCCAACAGCAAGCGGCGTGCCGAGCGCGAAAAGGCGCGGGACGCCCAGACGGCCGCCGAGCATGCGCCAGCTGTGCCCGCGTCACCACCGGCGCCGGCGCACTAGCCCTGACACCTAACCCCGGTAAGGCCTGCGCTTGTCCTTGTCGACGGGATCCGGTTTTTCCAGTTTTACGATGGCCACGGAGAGATTGTCGCCATGGCCGCGGGCGCGTTCGCGCGCCAGCCGCACGAGTGTCTCGGCTGCTTCCCGGGCCGGCACGCTGTGCACGATGGATCCGAGTTCGCGTTCGGTGAAATACGCCCAAAGTCCATCGCTGGCCAGCACGAAACTGTCACCCGTGCGCAGGTCGTCAACCTGGCCATAGTCCAGCCGCAGTTCGTGACCGATGCCAATGGCGCTGAACAAGATGTTCTTGTAGCGGTCGGTCTCGGGCCCGCCTTCCACCAGTTGGCCATCGGCAGTCATGCGCGATCCGTAGGAGTGATCGATGGTCTTGGTGGCCAGCACGCCGTCGCGAAAATGAAAGAGCCGGCTGTCGCCCGCATGCACCCACGAGGCCACGCTGCGCTGGACAACCAGCGCGACCAGCGTGCTGTGTGGCTCCTTTTCGCTGGCGATCGCCGTGAGACGGATCACGGCGTGGGCTTCGGTGGCGATCTGCTTGAGCAGATCGCGGATGGTCGCTCCGGCGCCCGGCGATTCCTCGAACAGATTCTTGGCAGTACTCATGACCTGGTCGGATGCCAGGCGGCCGCCACTGCGTCCGCCCATGCCATCGGCGAGCAGTGCCATGAGGGTGCCCGGGTAGTGCTGGCTGGTGAGAATGGCAACGCGGTCCTGCTGATCGCTGCGATCGCCAATGTGTTCGGCCACGCAGGCGGTGAGCTTGAACCCCGGCGGTGCGGCCGGACGGGTCGTCCTGATCGAGGGTTCAGCGGGCATTGGCGGGCGTACCGGACAGCTCACCGGGCGCAGGGCGCCGGCAATGGGAGCTTGTCAAACCTTTACAGCGTGACGGGTCGACCTAGTCTAGCAGCGCCACACGCGCAAAGGGCGGGCGCCCGCAGGTGGGAGCGCCGGCCGTTGCGCCTGCGCTGCCGGCCGCCATCCTGCTACGATCCCTGTTCCGCCTAGGGGGCTTTCCCCGGCCGGCGGATGTCGCGCGCGCCGGCACTGTGGTCGGCGCAGGACGCAAGGGGGCGGTATGCATTCCATCGGGGGCGGCAGTGGGGACCTCGGGAAGCCGGAAGCGGTCCGGCGCCGCATCGCCGAATTGCAGATCGAGCATGGCGACCTGGATCTGGCCATCGAACGCTTGGCAGGCCTCTCGGGCCTCGATGAGTTGCAGTTGCGCCGCTTGAAGAAACGCAAACTCCTGATCAAGGATGCGATCACCCGCCTGGAGATGGGGTTGATACCCGACATTCCCGCGTGAATGCGCCTCTTGTTGCCCTGAACGGTGCCGGTGGTGGTGAACCTGCGGCCGAAACCGACGCGGTCGCGCGGTGCCGCGCCGCCGTGGTCGCGGCCTTTGCGCCGGACGGCCCCCTGGCCGGTGCCATCGCGGGTTTTCGTGAGCGCGCCTCCCAGCAGGAAATGGCCCTGGCGGTATTCGAGGCCATCGTGCGCCGCTCGACGCTCGCGGCGGAGGCAGGCACGGGTACCGGCAAGACCCTGGCCTATCTCGTTCCCGCCCTGCTCGCTGGCGGCAAGCTACTCATATCCGCGGGCACCAAGACTCTGCAGGACCAGATCTTCGACAAGGACCTACCCGCGGTCTGCCGTGCCCTGGGCGTAACGCCTGAAACGGCCATACTCAAGGGACGGCAGAACTACGTCTGCCGCCTGCGCCTGGACCGGACCAGCGCGGCCGGCATGCTGGGCTCGCTGGATGAAGTGCGTGCCTTGCAGCACATCGTGCGCTTCGCGCGCCTGTCGCAAAGCGGCGATCGCGCCGAATTGGCGGAGGTGCCCGAGACATCACCGGTCTGGCCGGCGGTCACCTCGACCCGTGACAACTGCCTGGGCGCCGAGTGCGAGCACTTCGAGAACTGCTTCGTCGTACGTGCGCGGCGCGCGGCGCTGTCGGCCGATGTCGTGGTTGTAAACCACCATCTGCTGATGGCCGACATGGCGCTGCGCGAGGAAACCGATTCAGAACTCCTGCCCAATGCCGACGTGGTCATCGTCGACGAAGCGCACCACCTTACCCGTATTGCCGCGGACTTTTTCGGTGAGGGCTGGTCGCTGCAGCAGATCGCGGAGCTGGGCGC
This sequence comes from uncultured Burkholderiales bacterium, assembly GCA_903871435.1. GTDB lineage: Bacteria > Pseudomonadota > Gammaproteobacteria > Burkholderiales > Burkholderiaceae_F > GJ-E10. Next base: position 3,113 of record CAIQGU010000459.1, read on the forward strand.
GGACGTACTTCGCGTTGGCATGCAAACGGCGCGCGATGGCGCGGCCTGGCCCGATTTGACGCGCGCCATGGACACCGCAGCGCGCGAGGTCCGGCTCTGCCTTGCCAAAAGCGGTGTGGCGCAGCGTGCGCGTGTGGCCTACGAGCGTCTGGCCCGGGATTCCACGGTACCGGGTTCCGTGGCGGCGCTTGATGCGGCCGTCGCCGCGTTGCAGGCTGCGGTGCGGGAAAACCAGGGGCGCGAAGCCGAGTTGGACCTGTTGGCCCCGCGCATCAGCCGGCTGCGTGATGTGTTGGCGCCCTGGCACCAGCGGCCCGTTACCGCCGGTTCCGCTGACCCCGGCGGTGTTCCTGACGGTGTTCCTGGCGCTGTTAATGGCGCTGTCAAAGGTGCCGTGGCCGAAGTCGTGCAGTGGGTATCGACAAGCGCGCATGGTGCCCAGTTCCACGCAACGCCGCTCAGTTGTGCCGACGCTTTTGCGCGCGCCCGCGAGCAGCGCCAGCAGGCGTGGATCCTGACCTCGGCGACGCTGACTACGCAACAGCGCTTCGACCCTTTCCTGCTGGACCTGGGCTTGCTGGGCGCCACGGCCCTGCGCTGGGACAGCCCCTTCGACTTCGCGCGCCAGGCACTGCTCTACCTGCCCACGCCCATGCCCAATCCGCAGGCAGAGGATTTTGCCGAGATGGTGGCCGAATCGGCCTGGCCCGTATTACAGGCCAGCCGCGGGCGCGCTTTCGTGCTCTGCTCCACCTTGCGGGCCGTCAGCCGCGTCGCCCAGCGCCTGCGCGAACTGATGGAGGCTGCGCGGGATCCGCTGCCGCTGCTGGTTCAGGGCGATGCCAATCGCCGCACGATGCTCGAAGATTTCCGGCGCTTGGGTAATGCCGTGCTGGTTGGGTCCGTCAGCTTCTGGGAGGGCATAGACGTCCGGGGCGACGCCTTGTCCGTCGTTGTGATCGACAAGCTGCCGTTCGCGCCGCCTGATGATCCGCTCGTGGCCGCGCGCATCCGCCAGTTGCAATCGCTGGGACGCAACGCTTTCCGGGATTTTCAGCTGCCGCACGCGGTTACCTTGCTGCGGCAAGGCGCGGGCCGGTTGATACGCGGTGATGCCGACCGCGGCGTGCTCATGATCCTCGACGAACGGCTGCTGAGCCGCTCCTACGGTACGGCCATACTTGCCAGCCTGCCGCCATTCGCGCGCACCCGCAGCGAGGAGCAGGCGCGCGCCTTTCTCACCCGCTCCGCAGGGGAGCAGGATTGAGCGCGTAACAGCGCATCAAGAGTCGCGCGTGCGTTCAGTGCTATTGGGATAGCTGGCGCGCAGCACGCGTTCCGCGCCATCGCGCAGATCGGTCAAGCCCAGGTGGTCGTACGAGCGGACCATGATGACGAGGGCGTGCTCGAGGGCCGGAGCACCCTGGTATTCCTTCAAGGCGGTTTGTGCCCGATTGACCGCGGCCAGGTAGGCGCCGCGCCGGTAGTAATAATCGGCGACGCGCACTTCATGGTCGGCCAGCGCGGTGCGCAGGAAGGCGATGCGCAGCATGGCGTCGTCGTGGTAGCGGCTGGCCGGAAAACGCGTAACCAGTTCCTTGAACGCCTCGAAGGAGTCGTAAAGCGCCTTGGGGTCGCGTTCGCTGATGCGGTAGTTGACCAGGGGCCCTAGCAAGACGGGCGGGTCGATGAAGTTGATGAGTCCGCGCAGGTAGAACACGTAGTCCGTATTGGGATTGCTTGGATTGAGTTTGAGGAAGCGATCGGTTGCGGCGATGGCGTCGGCCGTTTCGCCCTCCTTGTAGTAGCAATAGGCGATTTCGATCTGCGCCTGCTGCGCATAGCGGCCAAAGGGATAACGGGCCTCGAGCTTCTCGTAAAGGTCACGGGCGCGCGCCCAGGCGCCGTCGCGCAGTTCCGTGCGCGCCTCGTTATAAAGGCGGTCGGCATCCCACTTCGATGTAGCATCCTTCTCCACGCTGCCGCAACCGGACACGACTAGCGCCAGCAGCGGGACGGTCAGCAACGCGGCAAGCCACCGGCCCAGGCCCCGCCCAGCCGCGCGGACGCCAGCCCCGTGCCTTGCCTGGCCTGTGCTATCGGTGGCGGTTATGCAGTCAGGATCCATATTTTCGGGGTGGTCCAGGTGATGGTGGCAGGTCGGAATGAAAACGGCGGCAGGGATTCGGCATCTATCGCGCATGCCGGTGCGGCGCAATGCGGCGGGACGCTGCAAAGGCCGCCGCAAGGCGGGCATTGTATCAATGGGCGCGTTGGCTGCCGGCGCTGGGTGCGGGCGGCCCCTGAACCACGCTGCTTTGCGGCCCGGGCGCCAGCATGAGCAAGCGCGGCGGCAGCGCGCCAGCGGTACCGATGGACGACGATCTGGATGGTGCGGCCGATGCCGACGACTTCGACGCGCTCGTCCCGGAGGATGCCGTTGCGGCGGTTGAGGCCGCGCCGGCACTGCGCCATTTCCTGGTCGGGACCGATGGCAACGGCGTACGGCTCGACAAATACCTGGCAGGTCAGATGCCGGAGGTATCCCGCAGCCGCTTGCAGCGCTGGATCGAAGATGACGCCGTGCTGCTCAATGGCGCCGTGGTGCGCTCGCGGGCCAGCGTTTTTGCCGGCGATCGCATCGATGTGCAGGAATCGGCGCCGGCCGCAAGCCTCGCTTTCGTGCCTGAACCCATGGCCCTGTCGGTCGTCTATGAGGACGACACCATCATCGTCATCAACAAGCCGGCCGGCCTGGTCGTGCATCCCGGCGCCGGCAACTGGAGCGGCACCTTGCTGAACGGGCTGCTGGCCTACGACCCTGCCCTGGCGCGAGTGCCGCGCGCGGGCATCGTCCATCGGCTCGACGCCGGCACATCCGGGCTGATGGTTGTGGCGCGCACGGTGGCGGCCCAATTGGATCTGGTGCGCCAATTGCAAGCGCGCACCGTTGGGCGGGAATACTGGGCGCTGGTCAGTGGCGCTGTTGCCCCCAGCGCCACCATCGATTCGGCACTGGGCCGCGATCCGCGCAACCCGCTGCGCTTTCGTGTCAGTAACGCCGAGACCGCACGTCCGGCGCGCACCTTCGTGCGCCGCCTGGCGGTATGGCCCTTGAGCCGGCCCGGCGGCGGCGGTGGCGGCGACGTTTCCTGGCTGGCCTGCCGGTTGGAAACCGGGCGCACCCACCAGATCCGGGTACATCTGGAATCCATCGGCCACCCCTTGCTGGGTGATCCGGTCTACCGCAAGCATCTGCCGGCGGAGTTGCTGGCGCTTGCGCTGCCTGGCCATCGCCTGGACCACCAGGCCCTGCATGCCTGCCGTCTTGCCCTGGTGCATCCGGTCAGCCAGGAACTACTGGCCTGGTCGCAGCCGCCACCCGATGATCTGCGCGGTCTGCTTTTGCATCTGGGCGCGCGCACCGAGCAGCTGCGGCCGCCGGCACGCGGTTATTTTGCCGAAACCGCCGGCCGACTGAGCGCGTGATGAGCGCTGCTGCCGACAACGCCGCCCCGGCGCAGTGGATACTGCCCGACTGGCCGGCGCCTGCCAATGTGCGGGCGCTCATCACCACCCGCACCGGTGGCGTGTCCCCGGGGCCCTGGGGCTCAGCCGACGGCGGCGGCATGAACCTGGGCGATAGCTGCGGCGATACACCGCAAAATGTCGCGGCCAACCGGCGGCGGCTGCGCGAATTTTTGCCGGCCGAGCCCTGTTGGCTCAAGCAGGTGCACGGCACGGCTGTCGTCAATGCGCAATGGGCTGCTGCGGGCGTGGCGGCCGACGCCGCATTTGCCATCGTGCCCGCGGCGGTTTGCTGCGTACTGGTGGCCGACTGCCTGCCGGTCTTGCTGACCTCGGCGGATGGGCGTGGCGTAGCTGCGGCGCATGCGGGCTGGCGGGGCCTGGCAGGTGGCGTGCTCCAGAACGCGGTCACGGCCCTGCGGACGGGTTTGGCAGACGACTCCGCGCCGCTGCTTGCCTATCTGGGTCCAGCCATCGGTCCGTCCCGCTTTGAGGTGGGTCCGGAGGTTCTCGATGCAATGCAGCAAAGCCTGCCGGGTGCGGCCTCGGCTTTTACCGACCACGCACCCGGCAAGCTGCGGGCCGATCTTTTTGCGCTTGCCCGGCAGGCGCTTGCGCAGGTGGGTGTCACGCAGGTGTACGGCGGCGGCCTGTGCACCATGAGCGACCCCGAGCGCTTCTACAGCTTTCGGCACGCCTCGCCAACCGGCCGCCAGGCGGCGCTGATCTGGCGCAACGAATGAATGGAGTGCTGCGGGACGAGCAAGATTTATCGCTATCATCGTTCTCAGGGAGCGACTGGTGGCGAAGAAACCGTCTGCAGCAGGGGAGCAAATCACGGAAGCGAGCGCGCCTTCCGAAACGGCTGTTGCTCCCGCCCGGCAGCCGGCGGTAAAGCGGTCTCGCCGGGTCGCAGCGATGGCCATCGCGCCAACCGCGGCTGCGCAGCCCGCGGCCAGCCGTCCGGTGACCGGCGCTAGTGCGGCTACAGCGCCTGCGGGCGCGCTACCGCTTACCACGAACAACGTCGGCCCGGCGTCCGGGACGGCTGCCCATCCCTGGATGGGCTGGTGGCAGGGACAGGGCGCCGCGCCTGGCACCGTACCCGGATTGCCGATGCCAGCCGACAAATTCGTCGCCTTGCAGGAAAGCTATCTGGAACGCGTAACGGCGCTCTGGAACGAATTTGTCGAACACCCCGAACGTACCGCCGCACCTATTGCCGATGGCCGCTTCGCCGATGCTGCCTGGCAGCAGAACCCGCTGGCCGCCTTCATGGCGCGCGCCTACCTGCTCAATGCGGAATTCCTGGGCCAGATGGCGGCAGCGGTAGATGCGGCGCCCAAGGCAAAGGCGCGACTTTGCTTCTCCGTGGCGCAGTGGGTCGATGCAACGGCACCGTCGAATTTCCTTGCCTTCAATCCCAAGGCGCAGCAGCGGCTCATTGAAACCCGCGGCAAGAGCCTCAGCGACGGCTTGCGCAATCTTCTGGAGGACGTGGGGCGCGGCCGTATTTCTCAAGTCGATGAATCGGCCTTCGAGATCGGCAGGAATGTCGCCACCACGGAGGGCGCCGTGGTGTACGAGAACGATTTCATGCAGCTCATCCAGTACAAGCCGCTCACGCAAACCGTGCGCCAGCGGCCGCTGCTGCTGGTTCCGCCGTGCATCAACAAGTACTACATCCTCGACCTGCAGCCGCAGAACTCCTTTGTCCGCTATTGCGTCGAGCAGGGCAACACGGTCTTTCTCGTGTCCTGGCGCAACCCCCACGCGGAGCTCGCGCAGGCGCGCTGGGACGACTACGTTGAACAGGGACCCATAGCCGCGATCGAACAAGTGCGCCGCATCACGGGCCAGCCCACCATCAATGCGCTGGGTTTTTGCGTGGGCGGCACGCTGCTGGGGACGGCGCTCGCGGTCATGGCCGCGCGCGGCCAGGAGCCGGTGGCAAGCCTCACCCTGCTCACCGCGCTGCTCGATTTCACGGATGCCGGCATCCTGGATATCTTCATCGACGAGGCGCACGTGCAGATGCGCGAGGCCACGCTGGGCGGCGGCGGGTTGATGCCGGGTATCGACCTGGCCAACACGTTTTCCAGCCTCAGGCCCAACGACCTGATCTGGAACTATGTCGTGAAAAATTATCTCGAGGGCCAGCAGCCGCCCGCATTCGATCTGTTGTACTGGAACAGCGACAGCACCAATCTTCCCGGCCCGATGTATGCCTGGTACCTGCGCAATACCTACCTGGAAAACAATCTGCGGGTGCCCAATCGCGTGCACTGTTGCGGCCAGGCCGTCGACTTGCGCCGCATTACGGTTCCCACCTATATCTTCGGCGCGCGCGAAGACCACATCGTGCCCTGGCGCGGCGCCTATGATTCGACGCGCGTGCTGTCAGGTGTGCCGGCGCAGCGGCAGCGCTTCGTTCTGGGTGCCAGCGGTCATATTGCCGGCACCGTCAATCCGGCAGCGAAGAACCGTCGCAGCTATTGGGTGCAGGAAACGGCGCCGGAACGGCCGCCGATGGATGGCGCGGCGCCGCCCGAAGCCGACGCCTGGCTCGAAACGGCTACGGAACATGCGGGCAGTTGGTGGTCGGATTGGGACCGCTGGCTGGCTGCGCATGCGGGCGCTCAGGTTCCACCACCATCGGGCTACGGTGGACCCCAGAATCCGGTCATAGAACCGGCACCGGGACGGTACGTCCGGGAGAAAGCTTGAAATGGATCCGGGGGAGGCGACGCGCCGACCCGGGCTACACCTTTTGGAAGGAGTGAAAGCATGAAAGACATCGTCATAGCGGCGGCAACCCGCACACCCATCGGCAAATTCGGCGGCTCGCTGTCCCGGCTGAGCGCCGTAGACCTCGGCGCCATCGTCATCCGCGAGCTGCTGCAGCGCGCCCGGGTACCCGCCGAGGCGATCGACGAGGTCATTCTCGGACAGGTGTTGACCGCCGGGGTGGGCCAGAATCCCGCCCGCCAGTCGGTGATCAAGGCGGGGCTGCCGGTCGCCGTGCCGGCGATGACGATCAACAAGGTCTGCGGCAGCGGCCTCAAGGCCGTCATGCTGGCAGCCCAGTCGGTTGCCAACGGTGACGCACGCGTCGTGATCGCGGGTGGCCAGGAGAGCATGAGCCAGGCGCCGCACGTGCTCAACGGTTCGCGTGACGGTTTCCGCATGGGCGACGCCAAACTCGTGGACACCATGATCAACGACGGCCTCTGGGATGCCTTCAACGGCTACCACATGGGCATTACCGCCGAGAACGTTGCGCGGGAGTATCACGTCTCCCGCGAGGTTCAGGATCAGTTCGCGCTGGCCTCGCAGCACAAGGCCGAGGCGGCGCAGAAGGCTGGGCGTTTCCGCGATGAGATCGTGGCCGTGCCGCTCGCGCAGAAAAAGGGTGACCCGGTTCTTTTCTCCGAGGACGAATATCTGCGCCTGGGCGCCACCATCGAACTGCTGTCGGCCCTGCGCCCCGCGTTCGACAAGGCGGGCAGCGTGACGGCAGGCAATGCCTCGGGCATCAATGACGGCGCGGCTGCCGTGGTGGTCACGACGTCGGATTACGCCAATGCCAATGGCATGCCGGTGCTGGCGCGCATTGCCGGTTTCGCGTCCTCTGGCGTCGATCCCAAGGTGATGGGCATGGGACCTGTTTCGGCCTCGCGCCGCGCGCTGGAAAAGGCCGGCTGGAAGCCGGCCGACCTCGACCTGCTCGAGATCAACGAAGCTTTCGCGGCACAGGCCTGCGCGGTGAACCAGGAAATGGGCTGGGACACCACGCGCATCAATGTGAACGGCGGCGCCATTGCGCTGGGCCACCCCATAGGCGCGTCGGGCTGCCGCATACTCGTTACGCTGTTGCACGAAATGCAGCGGCGCAATGCCAAGCGCGGCCTGGCCTCCCTGTGCATTGGCGGGGGCATGGGAGTCGCCCTTGCGGTAGAGCGATAAGAACGGCTTCGCCAGGCACTGCTCAGAACCGCGCGCCAACGAACGATAAAAATCATACTCAAGGGGAAACACGATGACCAGGGTTGCTTACGTTACGGGCGGGATGGGCGGAATCGGCACGGCTATCTGCCGCAAATTCCATGATCTTGGCCATACGGTGATAGCCGGGTGCGGGCCAACGCGCAACTTCGAAAAGTGGCTGGCCGAACAAAAGGCCGATGGCTACCATTTTTCCTCGTCGGTCGGCAATGTTGCCGATTGGGAGTCGACCCGCGTTGCGTTCGAGCAGGTCATGAAGGATTACGGGCGCGTCGACATCCTGGTCAATAATGCCGGCATCAC
>CAIQGU010000460.1 GCA_903871435.1 uncultured Burkholderiales bacterium
GCCGGTGATAACCGGCATCCTCCGGGGTGTCGACAGCGAGGGTCGCCTTCTGCTGGAAAGCAGCGGCGCGCTGCGGCCGCTGAATAGTGGCGAAATCAGCCTGCGCAGCCCGGACTCCGGAGGTGCGCAGTGAGCTGGCTGCTGCTCGATGCCGGCAACAGCGCCCTCAAATGGGCGCTCGTGCCCAGTACGCTGCTGCAATGGCCGCAGATCGAGACAGCACCCGCGGCAGCGGCGCTGCGCTACCACGGGGTGATCGCTGCGGATTCAAGCGCGCTGGAAGCGGACCTGGCGCAGGCGTGCGCGCTGTCGGCAGCGCTCGACGGCACGATCGCGCCCTCACTGGTGGTGGGCTGCGCGGTCACGACGCCCGAGCGCATACGCGTCATCGATGAGGCGCTGCTGGCGGCGGGCGCGCGCGGGGCCCAGTGGCTGGGTGCGGCTGCAACGTTCAGCCACGACGGCATAGAACTGCGCAATGGCTATCGCGAGCCAGGCCAGCTGGGCGCCGATCGCTGGCACGCCATGATCGGTGGCCGGGCGCGGTATCCGCGGACCGCGCTGGCGGTGATCAGCGCCGGGACCGCGACGACCGTAGACGGCGTGCAGTCCGATGGCACCTTCGTCGGAGGCGTAATCGTTCCCGGGATCGAGCTCATGCGCGCGAGCCTTGCAAGTGGCACCGCGCGCCTGCCGCTTGCCAGCGGCGAGTACCTTGCGCACCCGGACAATACGGACGATGCCATTCGTACCGGCTTGCTCGATGCACAGATCGGTCTCATCGAGCGCCGGATCCGGCGCATTCGCGAAGCCGCGGGCGCGCCGCCACAGGTCATCATCGCGGGCGGCAACAGTGCAGCCGTCGCCGCGCTGTTGCCCGCAGGGACACTGGGCACCGTGGCCCAGGAGCCCGATCTGGTGCTCAGAGGCCTGTGGCATAACGCTCGGGCCCTGACCGCGTCACGTATCGCGCCGGCCGCCTGAATCGATTGCCGCCATGAAATCGCTCTTCCTGGTCCTCCTGATTGCCAACCTCGCCGCCGGTGCCTGGCTGCTGCTGCAGGAGCCGGTGGGCGTGGTGCGCGAACCCGGCCGCATGGACCTGCAGGTCGAACAGGGCCGCGTGCAGATCCTGAGCGAAGCCCAGGTGGCAAAAATCAAGCAGAAAGCCGACAGCGATGCGGCGGCCAGCGCCGACGCGGCAGCAGCAGCTGCCTCCAGCAGTGCGCCCGGGGCGGCGCCGGCGGCATCGGCCACACCGGCAGCGCTTGCAACGGCTGCCGTGGAACTGCCGCTGGCTTCCTGCATCGATATCGGACCGTTCGCGTCGGAGGGGGCCGCCCGCAAGTTCCGCGCCCGCCTTGCCGCGGCCGGATTGTCTGAACATCTTTCGACCAACACGGCCGACAAGATCACCCGGCTGCACATCACGGGAGTGGATGCCGCGGGGGAAGCGCAGATCCACGCAATCCTGGGGGATTTCCCGAAGCAGGAAATTACCCACTGCACCGACAGTCCGCCGGCGCGCTGAGGCCTGAACCCAGTACGGCCTGGCTCACGCCGGGATGTGGATGCGGGCCTTGATAAGCAGGAATTCAGGCATCCGCAACATATCCCGTGGAGAGCGCCCTCTCCCACTCGGGGCGCCCACGTTGCGCAGCCAACGCCGCCATCGGCCGGTAGTCATAGGGCACCGCGTACAGGCAGGACTCCCAGCAACCCTTGTGCCGCTCGACGATGGCATAGCGCGCGTCGGTGGAACCATTTTGAACGACGTGGGCATGGGGCGTGGAGGCCCGGTATCCGGGTAGGCCAACGCTGCCGGGATTGACCACGAGTTGTTCGCGCGCAGTGCGCATGCTGCGCGGTATATGGCTGTGGCCGCAGACGATCAGCGCGGCCGCCGTACCCCCCAGGCGCTCCACCAATTCCGCCGCGCTAGCCATGCGAAAGCGCTCGGGTTCCACGGTTTCCATGAGATAGCGGATATCGCTGTCAGGCGTGCCGTGGCACAGCAGCACGTCATCGGCATAGTCGGCGCGGGGCACCTGCGTTTGCAACCACGATAGCTCCTTCGTGGTCAACTGGCTGCGCGCATGAAGATCGGACGCGCCCGGCGTAACGCTGGTATCGAGGATCTGGCGTTCATGGTTGCCGGCAAGGTGGGTCCAGTCCTGCTCCATGAGGAACTGCGCCGTCTCCCGGGGCAGCAGCGGTCCTGACAGGCTGTCGCCCAGGTTGACAACGGCATCGACGCCGCGCCGCTGGAAGTCGGCGACCACGGCCTCGAGCGCCGGCAGGTTGCCGTGGATGTCGGAGACGATGGCTATGCGCATGGCCGTAAGGCAGCGTGCTGGAGAGCAGCCGCCAGATCCATCTTCAGTTGTGGCAGGGCAGCGTGCTGACGCGCCAGGATCGCCGCATCGGGTTCGCGCTGACGCACGCCCCAGACCGTTTGCGGAAAATGCGCGTCGCCAGCAAAGCGCGGAATCACGTGCCAGTGCAGGTGCGGCACCATATTGCCCAGGCTCGCGAGGTTGATCTTGTCGGGTTGCAGGGCAGTGCGCAGGACACGCTCGGCAACGATGACGGCCTCGAGCAGATGCGCCGCATCATGATGCGCGAGATCACTCATCTCGGGCACATGGCTGCTCCAGATGACGCGCAGGAAAGCCGGGATCTCGGGGTCAGGCACGGCAACGATGCGCAGGCGCGCATCCTTCCAAAGGACCTCGCCCCCGTCGCTTCGACAGAGCTCACATTGCAGGTCGTTCATGATCGGCATGGCGCTGTTTAACAAACTTCCGCCAATTGCACAACCCGGAAGCTGCGTAACAACGGTCGCAACTACGAAATCGCGAAGAACACCAGGGCGGCGCCCGCCAGGGAGAGGTCCTTCATCAAATGCGCAAACTCGCTCAGCCGCATGTAGGCGTCCGTCTCCTTCCAGAAGCGATGCAGGAAGAACGGCGCCGGAAAAATGATGAAGAACAAAAGCAGCGCACCGATGCGCGCATGCCAGCCCGTGAGCAGCAAAGCGCCCCCACCCACCATGGTGACTATGGTGAGCACGGTAGCCGCGTGCGGCAGGGGCA
>CAIQGU010000461.1 GCA_903871435.1 uncultured Burkholderiales bacterium
ATCCCCGGGCCACTCGCCGCGCCTTGATGATGCTGTTGGGTGCCGGGGGCTTGGCTCTAGCCACGCCAAGCAGCGCCACCGCGCAAGAAATTCCTGAAGTACCCATAGGCGGTCTGCTGCGCGACGCCCCACTGCAGGGGCTCAACGGACCGTCGCGGCGCCTTGCGCAGTTTCGTGGGCGGCCGCTGCTGATCAATGTATGGGCAAGCTGGTGCGGGCCGTGCATCGAGGAGATGGCATCGATAGAACGTCTGGCGTGGACCGAGGGCAGGCCGCCCTTTGCCATGATCGGCGTATCCACCGACGACTACCCCGAACCGGCACGCGCCTTCCTGCGTCGCTCCAACGCAACCATCAGCCATTTCATCGACCACGCCCTGCAGATCGAGAACATGCTGGGCGCCAAGAAAATTCCCCTTACGGTGCTGGTGGGCGCCGACGGGCGCGTTCTGGACAAGATCTACGGGGCACGCGAGTGGGACGGAACCGAATCCTTGCAGTTGCTCGCGCGCGTCTTTGGCCGCGGGCGCACCGTGGCCGACCGATGATGCGGCGCGATTCAACGGAAATTGCGCAGCGCCTGCGCGCAGCGGCGGCGTTGCTGCTCCTGCTACCGGTAGCAACTTCACTTGCTGCAGCCGGCCCCACCGCTCACCTGACCTACGCCACCGGCAGCATGCTCTTCCTGGGCCTGACGTCCAAGAAGCCATCCGAACTGGGCATCGCGCGCGGATACATCGGTGCCGTGGCCGACATCGGTGCAACGGAGCCGGTCAACGGATTTCTGTTCTGTGTTCCTGCAAGCGTGAAGCTCGAGCAGTTGGGGGATGTGGTGCGCGACTGGCTGGACCGGCACCCCGAATCGCGCAATTACGCGGGGAAAGGCGTCGTTGGCGCGGCACTGGCCGACGCCTACCCCTGCGCCCGCAAGTAAGCCGGTTGACACCGCGCGGGTAAGCCGCGCTCGGCAGCGGAGGCAGCATGGCGCAATGGCAGCAGGCAATCCGGAAATTTTCCGATCCACTCGTGCGCGAGCTCGCGCAGCGTGGCCAGTCGCGCAGTTACCCCAAGGGTGAACTCATCATCCGTGAAGGCGACGCCGGCGATGCGCTGTTCGTGATACTCAGCGGCAAGGTCCAGGTGTACGTGTCCGACACGCAGGGCCGCGCGATGATCGTCGCCGATTACGCGGCCGGCGACTATGTGGGCGAAATGGCACTCGATGGCAAGGCGCGTTCGGCATCGGTGCAAGCCGTCGAGGCGACGGTGTGTTCCGTGGTGGCGCGCGACGCGCTGCGCTCGGCCATCCACGCCGACCCGGAGATCGCCATGCGGATGATCGCAACGCTGATCGACCGCAACCGCAACGCCACCTTGAGCCTGAAGAACCTGGCGCTGATGGATGTCTACGGCCGGGTCGCGCGCCTGCTGCTCGCCCAGGAATTTGTGCCGGGCGCCGACGGACTGGCCTGGAGCCGCGAACGGCTGACACAGCAGGAAATCGCCAATCGCGTGGGTGCGTCCCGGGACATGATCAGCCGCATCCTCAAGGACCTGCGCACCGGCGGCTATATCGCCGTGCGCGAAAAACGCTACGCCATCCTGCGGCGGCCGCCCGCGCGATGGTAGGTTGGCGAGAGATCCGTGCCCGGCCCCGGGCGCAACACGGGGCGGCGCAGGGATGGGGCGGTCGTGCGCCCGGTCTGCCGCCCGGTCAGACCGACTTCCGGCGCAGGATCACCGCCAGCATGACAAGGCCCACGATGACCATGGGCAGCGACAACCACTGGCCCATCGACAGCTGGAAAGCCAGCAAGCCCAGGAAGTTGTCCGGCTCGCGCGCGAACTCGGCGATGATCCGCAGCGTTCCATAGCCGATCAGAAACGCGCAGGACACCAGGCCGGGCGTGCGCTGCTTGCGCGAGAAAATCCACAACAGGACAAAGAGCAGCAAGCCCTCCAGGCAGAACTGATAGAGCTGCGACGGATGGCGCGGCGTGGGAATGGGGTCGTTGGCCTGCGGAAAGACCATGGCCCAGGGCCAGACGGCTGGGTCGGCAGGCCGGCCCCAGAGTTCGCCATTAATGAAGTTACCCATGCGTCCCGCGGCCAGTCCAAGCGGGATCATCGGCACTGCGAAGTCCGTGACCTGGAAAAACGGCTTGCCGTAGCGGCGCGCAAATAGCCAGAACACGATGATGACGCCCAGTACGCCGCCGTGGGAGGCCATGCCGCCCTTCCAGAGCATGGGTATTTCGAGCGGATTGTGCAGGTAGTAGTCTGGCTTGTAGAACAGTACGTACCCCAGCCGGCCACCGAGGATGACGCCGAACACGCCCCAGAAGAGCAGGTCCTCGACCTGCGCCGCGGTAAAACCCCGCCAGGCCTCGCGCGCGCGCAGTCGTCCGAGGACGATGAACAGCACGAATCCGAGCAGGTACATGAGACCGTACCAGCGGACCGCGAGCGGCCCGATGGAGAAGGCTATGGGATTGAATTCCGGGTGGGTGAGCATGGTGCCTTCGGCAACTCTCGGTGGGCGATCGGTAATGGGTAATTGTAGTGGCCGGACCGCGCTATTCCACTCGCAGGTTCGCGCGCCTGCAGGGAACCCGGTGCCTGCCTCAGCGGCGCTCGACCCAGTACAGCGCACCCATGGCAAAACCAAACGCCACCAGCGCCGGCAGGCCCGCAACCACCACGGGGGGCCAGGTATTGATCATGCCCAAGTGGGAAAACAGCTTGTTCATGGCGTAGAAGAGGACGCCGATCATGATGCCGGTGAAGATCTTCAGGCTGACGGTGCCGGCGCGCACGTGCAGGTAGGCAAAGGGTAGCGCCAGAGCCATCATCACGATGCACACCAGTGGATAGAAGATCTTCTTCCAGAGAGCGATCTCGTAACGGTCGGTGCGCTGGTGATTTTCGCTGAGGTGGTTGATGTAATGAAAGAGGCTGTACGCACTCTGGCGCTCCGGCTGGACCAGCAGCACGCCAAAGATGGCGGGCGTGAGATCGGAGGGCCAAAAGGAGGTGCCCGCGCGGACGATGTGCGTGCCACCCGCCGCGTCCCCGGGCGCCGGGGCGCGGGCGTCAACCGGCGGCAGGTCCGTCTCCACGAGTTCGGTCAACGTCCAGCCCTTGCCTTGGACGTAGGTGCCACGCGCTGCCGTGGCCATGGCGCGTAGCCGCAGCTGTGGATCGAACTCGAATATGCGCCAGCCATCGACCGAGCCATCGGGATTGACGTGGGCAACGTTGACGAAACGCACGCGGTCGGGCTGGCCATCGGGCGCATGGAGCAGGTCGCGTACCCAGACGCCCGAGCGGAACTCCTGGCCGATCGAGGCGCCGATGGCCCTGGACTTGAAACGCTGTGCGAGGTCCTCGGCCGGCGGCGCGATGACTTCGCCGAATACATAAGCCAGTGCCACGAGGCCCAGCGCCACCACGAGGACGGCATCACCCAGGCGCCGGGTTGTCATGCCCGATACGCGCATGATGGTGAATTCCGAATTGGCTGCCAGCTTGGACAGGGCGTAGATGGTGCCGATGAGCGCTGCGATGGGCATCAGCTCGTAGGCATGCGCCGGTGCCAGCAGCGCGACGAACGCCAGGGCGTGGACGAACTGGTAATTGGCCCTGCCCAGGTCAGCCAGCTGGTTGATCAGGTCGAATAGCGAAAAGATGCCAATCAGTGCCACGAGCACGAAGAGGGTTGCGCCGGCGATTTCCCGCCAAAGGTAGCGCCGCAGGGTATGCATGCGCGGTGCCTCAGGCCGGCGGCCGGGATCGGCCGGGCAGCAACTGCGGCAGGCGCGGCAACCAGCGCCTCAGGGAGACGCGCCGGTAAAACAGCGCGACCAGGACCAGGACGGCTACCGCGTGCGCCAGCCACACGGCCGTGCCAAAACCCATTCGCCCACGCTGCACGTTGGACTGCATGATCTGGATGGAGTTCAGGTACACCAGGGCGAGCAAGGTGGCGATGATCAGGTTGGCCGACCGGCCCACGCGCGGATTGACATAGGCCAGGGGAACCGCCAGCAGCGCCAGTATCACCGCGGCAACCGGCAGCGACACGCGGTAGAGCAGCTCACCCAGGTTGCGCGCCGTAGGGTCGGCAAGCAACTGGCCGGTGGTGAAGGTGCGGGCGTTGGAACTGGCCAGCGGGGCGTCCGTCTGGCTTTCCAGGCGGATGGCGTAGCGGTCGAATTCGAGCACCCGGTTCTCGGCGACGCCGGCCGCGCCCTCGTAGCGGCGACCGTTGCTCAGCACCAGGAAACGCGCCCCATCGCCATGCGTCTCGACATTGCCCTGTGCCGCCACGATGATGATCTCGCGATTGCCGCTGCGCTGGCTGGCGAAAACACTCTCCACGTGGGCGCCGTCGATGTCGAGATTCTCGACGAAGAACACCCGGTCGGACGCGGCCGATTCGATGAAACGGCCGGGCGTGACCTTGCTGACGTCGTCGCGGTGCTCGAAGCGCTGACGGGCCTCGGCGATCATGCGCTCGGCCCACGGGGATACGAACAAGGCCAGCGTCGCGACGAGGCAGGCAACCGGCAGCGCGAAGCGCAGCACCGGACGGATCCAGGCGACCAGACTCTGCCCGGCGGCAAACCAGACGACCATCTCAGAGTCGCGAAAGGCGCGGGACAGCGCTATGAGGACGGCGATGAACACGCTGAGAGTGAGCACCAGCGGCAGGTTGGTCAGCGTGGACAGGGCGACGATGGAGAACAGGGCCTTGGTGTCGACATCGCCGCTGGCCGCATCGCCGAGCATATGCACCAGCACCTGGGTGAAGACGATGCAGAACAGCACCGAAAAAACAGCCCCGGCGCTGTTGGCGATTTCATTGACGATGGCCCGGCGGAAGATCATGTTCGGGGCGCAGGGCTGCGCAAACCGGTGGGTGACGTACCCCGCGTTGCGGGCACGCCGCAGGCCGCAGCACGCACCCGGTGCGGGGGGCGGCGGCGCGCAGTGCAGGCTCTATACTCGCGGGTCAGCATGCTCCGGCGCCTCCGGCGCGGCGAACCGATCAGCAACTGCGCCGGTAGCGGACCACGGACCACGACAGCAAGCGCCGCTACGGACGCGGCAGGCGCGACAGGGTCGTGACCGTGGCGCTTGAATGGCGCAGGTTCCAGCGGAAAATTTCGGTCGCTGCACAGTGCGCCACCAACAGTAGGATATGAACAAGGGAACGGACAAGGCGATGGAATTTAACACGAAGGCCGTAGCACCCGAGACGATCAAGGCCGACTGTCTGGCAGTCGGATTCTTCGAAGATTCCGGCATGACCGCCGCGGCCCGGCGGGTAGACCGGTTGTCGGGTGGTGCCATCCGCGCAGCGATGGCCAGCGGCGACATGAAGGGCAAGCGCGGCAGCGTCGTCGTGCTGCGCGGACTGGGCGGGCTGGCCTGCAGCCGTGTAGCCGTGGTGGGCCTGGGCAAGTCGACGGACTTCGGCGACAAAGCATTTGCCGACGTGGTCACCGCCACGCTGCGCGGATGTGGCGCGGGGGCCAGCAGCATCGTCTTTGCGGCAACCGAGTGGAAGGTGGCGGGCCGCACGGCTCAGTGGAATGCCCGCGCAATGGTGCTCGCCGCCCGGGCCAGCGCATTTCGCAGCGACGAACTCAAGAGCAAGGTAGCCGCGTCCGGCGACGACGAGCGTAACCGCAAGCTGCGGATCAGCCTGCTGGCCGACAAGCGCGATCGCGCGCTCGATGAAGGGCTGCGGCAGGGCGAGGCCATCGCCAACGGCATGGAGCTGACCAAGCGCCTGGGCAATCTGCCCGGCAACGTCTGCACGCCGGAATTCCTGGCCGCGCAGGCCCGCAAGCTCGCGCGCGAATGGGGCCTGAAGGTGCAGGTATTCGACCGCCGCCAGATCGAAGCGCTGGGCATGGGGTCGTTCATTTCCGTGACCAACGGCTCGGTGCAACCGCCGCGTTTCATCGTGCTGCGCTACCAGGGCGCGGGCGGCACCGCATTTGCCGATCCCGTTGCCCTGGTGGGCAAGGGCATCACCTTCGATTCCGGCGGCATCTCGCTCAAGCCGGGCTCGGCGATGGACGAGATGAAGTACGACATGTGCGGCGCCGGCACGGTCCTGGGAACGCTGCGGGCCGTCGCGGAACTCAAGCTGAAGATCAATGTAGTGGGCGTCATCCCGGCCTGCGAGAACCTGCCCTCGGGCAGCGCCACCAAACCGGGCGACATCGTCACGTCGATGTCCGGCCAGACCATCGAGGTGCTCAACACCGACGCCGAGGGCCGCCTGGTCCTGTGCGACGCGTTGACCTACGTGCAGCGCTTCAAGCCGGCCGCGATCATCGACATCGCCACCCTCACGGGTGCCTGCGTGGTGGCGCTGGGCAATGTGCACACGGGCTTGTTCTCTACCGACGACGCACTGGCCGGAGAGCTGCTGTCGGCCGCCAGCGCCGCCAGCGACCTCGCCTGGCGCATGCCGGTGGACGAGGAGTACCAGGACCAGCTCAAGTCGAACTTCGCCGACATGGCGAACATCGGCCTGCCGGGCAACGCCGGCGCTGTAACGGCGGCGTGCTTCCTCGCCCGGTACGTCAAGGGCCAAAGCTGGGCGCATCTGGATATCGCGGGCACCGCCTGGCGCGGCGGCGCTGCCAAGGGCGCGACCGGGCGACCGGTTCCGCTGCTGACCGAGTTCCTCATGAAGCGCGCCGGCTGAGGCCAAGGGGCAACTCGTGGACCAGGCCCAGTCCCCGAACGCCGCGCTTGCCGCAACAGCGCGCACGATCGACTTCCATTTCAACGTCGATCACAGCGTCAATTACGCCTGCCGAGTCGTGCGCAAGGCCCGCGCGGCCGGCAAGACGGTACTGGTGTTCACGCGCGACAGCGAGCGGTGCGCGCGCCTCGACATGGCGCTGTGGACCTTTTCCGCCCTGGATTTCCTGCCCCATGTGCGCCTGCCATCGCCGCATGCCGGCCAAACGCCGGTCTGGCTGACGCAAACCCCGCAAGACGTTTCGCGGGATCTGTTACTGCTGCTCGACGAGGACACGGCGCCGGATTTTCAAACCTGGTTCTCCCGGTTCGAGCGGGTGATCGACGTGGTTTCCGCCGACCCCGACGACCGCCTGCGGGCACGCGCCCGCTTCAAGGCCTACCGTGACGCGGGCTTGGCGCCGGTCGCGCATGAAGTGGGTGCCGCGTGAACCGGCCGCCGCCACGCTTTCCGGGCGCGCCACCCGAGCCGGCGCCCGACGACCTTTCCATTCCCGTTCTCACGGAACGCTTGGGACTCGCGCCGCTGGAGTTCGATACGACCTTGCCGATGATCGAGTCGACCGGGCAAAACAGCGAGCCCATGCTCGAGGGCTTGACGGCACTGCCCGATCCGCCGCAGCAGTACACGCCACCGCCCCAGGCGGAAAACGCAAAAATCCATCCTATCGCGGCACTGCCCTTTCCGCCCATCGCATTTCCGGAAGCGGCAGCGCCGGTAGCGCCGGCTGCCTTGACGCCTGTGACAACCCGGCCACCGGGAACTGTCCCGGTCGCGTCTGCGCCGCCTGTCGCGCGACCCGCGGCGCCACAGCCGGTTCCCGCGCCCACTCCAGTGACGCTGGCGGCCAGTGGTATTGGAGTGGCGCCCGCAGCGGCGCCGGTAATGGGGTCGAGCGCAACACCGACAACAGCGTCGACAACAGCGTCGACGGCAGCGTCGACAACGGCGTCGACGGCAGCTTCAACAGCCGCATCGACAGCGGCGGGTCAGCA
>CAIQGU010000462.1 GCA_903871435.1 uncultured Burkholderiales bacterium
CGATGGCGAACCGGTAACGCAGCAGGAGCTTGAGGCCGCCCAGCGCGAGCGGATCGAGCGCATGGTGCAGATGCTGGGCCCAAACGTCGACACGCGCATGTTCGACACGCCGCAGGCGCGCGCGGCCACGCTGGAGAACATTCTCTCGGACAAGGCCGTAGAGCACGAAGTCAAACACCTTGACCTCGCCGTTTCCGATGCGCGCCTGAAGGAACTGATCGGTGGCATTCCGCAATTCCAGGTGGACGGCAAGTTCGACTACGACACCTACCTGCGCCTGCTGGCAAGCCGCGGCTTCACCGAGGCGAGCTTCGAGGCACGCGTGCGCGCCGACGTTGGCCGTCAGATCCTCGAGAGCGGTGTCATGTCGGGCGCCTTCGTGCCCAAGACGGTGCTGGCGCAGTTGAGCGCGCTCGACTCCGAGCGTCGCCAGGTGCGGCGACTGGCCTTCCCGGCGCAGGATTTTGCCGGCAAGACGAATATCGACGAAGCCACCATCAAGGCCGATTACGAAGCCAACAAGGACCTGTATCGCTCCACCGAACATGCCTCGGCGCAGTTCATCGTGCTGCGGGCTGCAGACCTGGCGGCGCGCGCGACCATCACCGACGCCGCGCTGCATGATTACTACGACAAGAACACGGCGCGCTGGGCGGGCGTCGAGGAGCGCCGCGCCAGCCATATTCTCATCACGGCCGGCAAGGATGGCTCAGCCCCCGACAAGGCGGGTGCCCGCAAGATCGCCGAGGACCTTTTGCGCCAGGTCCGCGCAAAGCCGGCGGACTTCGCCCGGCTTGCAAAGGAAAAGTCCAAGGACCCGGGCTCCGCAGACAAGGGCGGTGATCTGGGCTGGTTCGGGCGCGCCGCAATGGTCAAGCCCTTCGAGGACGCAGCGTTTGCGCTCAAGCAGGGCCAGATCAGCGATGTTGTCGAATCCGATTTCGGCTTTCACATCATCGAGGTCACAGGGGTCAAGGGCGCCGGAACCAAGCCCTTCGACGAAGTGCGTCCGACCATCGAGGCCGAACTGCGCAAGCAGGCCGCGCAAAAGTCCTATGCGGAACTGGCCGACCAATTCACGAATTTCGTTTTCGAGCAATCCGACGGACTTGCCGCGGCCGCGGCAAAATTCGGCCTGCAGGTACAGACGGTCGACAACCTCACCCGCCAGGGCGTGCCGCAGCAGCCCGACAAGGCCGGCCTGTTTACCCCTGCCGTGGTCGATGCGGTCTTCGCGCCCGACTCGCTGGAGAAGCACCACAACACGAAGGCGATCGACGTCGGCAACAGTTCGCTGATCTCGGTGCACGTGACCCAGTATGTTCCGTCGGCTGTGCGTCCGCTGGAGGAAATCCGCCCGGGCATCGTGGCGGCCCTGCAGCACCAGGCAGCGGTCAAGCTGGCACGTGAAGCCGGCGAGGCACGGCTGGCGCAACTGCGCAAGGCGCCGGACGATGCCGGTTTCGAACCCGTTCATGACCTGGGCCGGCGCGACACATCATTCCTGCCCGCCAAG
>CAIQGU010000463.1 GCA_903871435.1 uncultured Burkholderiales bacterium
ACTTGAAAAAATCCTTTCTTACTTATCGGGGAAAGAAAAACTTGAACTTTTGAATATATTTAAAACACTGGACAGTAGACTGCAAAAATAGAATGAAAACCAGATCCAAATTAATATTAATCTTTTTGATCATATTGTTGGTTTTGAGCATGGGCTTGGGGCGGTCGGGTAATTTCATGGGCGGGGCTGGTGGCGGTCAGGGATGCAGATTTACGCATAGGGTTCCTCGCAGTTGGGTCGAAACACATGCCGCTTGGCACCAGCGCCAGGCCCTGCATGTCAGTTTCCCAAATCGAGGATCGCACCTGGCGGGCGGGACCGATCGCCCGAAATCCCTGGTTTCAACAGCGTTAATTGCGCGCAAGAACAGGCCAAACCGCCGCTGCGCCCACCGGACGGCCCGCTGCCGGCTCGGTAAAGCGGCAATGGCGTTCGCAATGAACACCGGCAAAGGACGCGAGGCGCCCGAGTCCGACTAGAAATTCAGGTTGAAAGGACCGCCCTTTTCCAGCGCGCGCTGATAGGCCGACCGGCCATGGATGCGCTTCAGGAAACGCATCAGCCGGGGCCGGCTCTCGTTCAATCCCGCGCGTCCCCGGGAGGCCTCGACGGGAAAGCTCATCTGGATATCAGCCGCCGTGAATTCGGAACCGGCGAACCACTCCGATTGCGCGAGCGTGCTCTCCATAAAGGAAAGATTGCGCTCCACATTGGGCATGATGAGCAGCCCGTTGACGTTGTTCGATATGGCCCGGGCGATGGGCTTGACGAAAAACGGCATGGGCGCGGTTTCTATCTTGTCGAACACCAGCTTCATGAGCAGCGGCGGCATGGCCGAGCCTTCCGCAAAGTGGAGCCAGTAGGTAAAGGCGAGGCGTTCGGGCGTTCGGGCCGCGGGAATCAGGCGGCCATCGCCATAGCGGTCGAGCAGGTATTCGATAATGGCGCCGGATTCGGCCACGGTATTGCCGTCATCGGTGATGACCGGGGATTTGCCCAGGGGATGCACGGCGCGCAATTCGGGCGGTGCGAACTTGGTCTCAGGGTCCCGCGTGTAGCGCTTGATCTCGTAGGGCAAGCCCAGCTCTTCAAGCAACCACAGGATGCGCTGCGAGCGCGAATTGTTCAGATGATGGACGGTGATCACCGCTGCCGCTCCCCAGGGTACTGGCCCTGCGGGCGAAGTATCTCACGCCAAAATCACCGTCTCCTTGCCATTGACGTCATGGTGCCGGGCGCCGATTGCCTGAAAAAGTGCCGCGGTGTCGATGAGCTGCGCGTCCGCGCCGGCAATCCGGTTGAGGCGCTCCTGCAGCAGTTGCTGCTCGCTGGCCAAAACGGCAAGGATGCTTTCTGAACCCGCATCATGGCGCTGGCGCGTTTCGGCAAAGATGCGCGCCGCATCGTCTTCAGCCGCGCGATCGGCCGCCAGCGCCTGGGCATCGGTCTGCAGCGTGATCAAGGCGTCGCCGACATTACCGAAGGCGGTGAGCACGGTCTGCTCGTAGCGTCGTGTGGCAGCATCGCGTTCGGCCGCAGCGGCGCGCCGGTCTGCCAGCAGGGCGCCGCCCTCGAAAAGCGGCTGCAGCACGGCCCCGCCCACACCCCAGACGGTGCTGGGGCTATGAAGGAAACTGGCGCGGCGGAAACTCTCCGAACCATAGGACGCGGTCAGCGTGAATTTCGGAAACAGATTGGCCGTTGCCAATCCCAGGCGCGCATTGGCGGCATGAAGGCTGGCCTCGGCCGCCAGGATATCCGGGCGCGCATGTACCAACTCGGAGGGGACTGCCACGGGAACGTCGGCCGGGAGGAGCAACTGGTCGAAGTCCAGGTCCTCTGGGGCATCCTGCGGCGCCCGCCCCATCAGCACCGCCAGGGCATTGCGCGCATGTTGCCATTGGGCGTGTAGCGCCGGGAGTGCCGCGATGGCATCGTGCGCCGCGCGGGACGCCTCGAGCACGTCGCGGTGCGCCGCGCCACCCAGGGCATAGCGTCGCTCCGTGAGCACAGCGCGGCGCTGCGCCAGTTCCACAATGCGTTCCTGCGATGCAAGCTCGCGATGCAGGGCTGCGGCGCGTACCGCCGTGATCACCAGATTGGCCGCCAATGATTGGCGCGCCGCCGCCAGTTCCTGCACGTGGACATCCACATCCGCACGGGCGGCTTCGTTGGCCCGGCGCACACCGCCAAAGATATCCAGGGTGTAATCAACCTGGACCACGCCGGCAAAAAGCTTGTATATCGACGTAGGGGGACCAAAACTGGGCAGGCCCAGCGCACGCTGGCGGCTTACCTGCAACTGGGCGTTGACGGTGGGCAATTCGGTGGAACCCGTCTGGGCACTGAGCAGTTCGCGCGCAGCGGTCAGGCTGTCCTGCGTGGACTGCAGGTTACGGTTGTGCGCAAGGCCCTCGACCACCCAGCTGTCCAGTACTGGCGACCCATACTGCGTCCACCAGTGCTCGGGTGCCGGCCCCGGCGTGAAGTCCTGCGGATTTGCAGCGGGCGACACACTGGCTATCAGCGGCGGCGCGGCGCTGTAATGGTCGGACGCCGGCGCCACCGGCGCATGAAAATCCGGCCCGGCCGCACACGCCGCCAGCAACAGGGTGGCAGTCAACTGCGCGAATGCGCTCGTACTTGCAGGCCGGCGCATCACGCGGCTCCTTCGGGCAGGGGTTCCCCGCGGCGCACGCGGAACCAGATGGCATAGAGCTCCGGCAGGTAAAAGAGCGTGAGAACCGTGGCCACGGTGATGCCACCCATCAGCGCTGTCGCC
>CAIQGU010000464.1 GCA_903871435.1 uncultured Burkholderiales bacterium
CGTCAGCGCCGCGTGATTAAGGCAGCCCAACCGCAGGCCCACCACCAGCACGATCGGCAGGCCCAGCGCGCGCGCCAGATCGGCAGTGCCAAAATCCTCGCCGAGCGGAACGCAAAAGCCGCCCACCCCTTCGACCACCACGACATCCACACGGGAACGCAGCTGCTGGTAGGCATCGAGCAGTGTCGTCATTTCGATCCGCACCCCGGCGCGTTCCGCGGCGATATGCGGCGCCATTGCATCAGGCAGCAGGTACGGGCAAAGCGCAGCGCGCGGCACCCCCGTATTACCTGCCGCCCACAGGGCCTCCACATCCTCGTTGGTCCACGCCCCATCCAGCCATTGCGCCCCGGCCGCCACGGGCTTCATGCCGGCTGCACGGTGACCGGTCTGCGCCAATCGGCGCACCAGCGCTGCGCTCACCAGGGTCTTGCCCACCCCGGTATCGGTACCCGTGACAAAGCAGGACAGCGCCGCGGGCGCCGGGCCCATGCGTTCAGCAGGAGCGTTCAATTCGGGAGCGGTCATTGCTGGCCTGTTCATTGATGGCCGCCACGAGGCGGTCGATCTGGTTTTCCGAGTGGGCTGCGCATACCGTTACGCGCAGGCGCGCGCTGCCCGCCGGCACGGTCGGTGGCCGTATGCCGGCAACCCAGATGCCGTCGGCGAGCAGCGCTGCCGCAACGGCCATGGTGCGCGAATTCTCGCCAATGACGATGGGCTGTATGGCCGTGGAAGATGGCAGCAGCCGCCACGGGTGCACATCGAGGCCAGCGCGCAGGCGGGCAATGCGCAGCGCGAGCGTGGCGCGCAAGGCGTCGCCGGATGCGCCGCCCACGATATCCAGCGCAGCGTCGATCGCGTACGCCAGCGCCGGCGGCGGCGCAGTGGAAAATACGTACGGCCGGGCGCGTTGCACCAGCCATTCGATGACGTGCTCGTGCGCCGCGACAAAAGCACCAGCGACCCCGATGGCCTTGCCCAGCGTGCCCACGTAGATGAGGTGCTGCGAGCGCAGACCGAAATGCGCCAGCGATCCTGCACCGCCGGGTCCGAGCACGCCAAAACCGTGGGCGTCATCCACGAGCAGCAGCGCACCGTGTTCCTCTGCCAGTGCCAGCAGCTCCGCCAGGGGGGCCAGATCGCCGTCCATCGAGAACACCGCGTCGGTGACGATCATTTTGCGCACGGCCGTGCTGGCGCGCAGCAGAGTGGCCAGCGCCTCGATATCGGCGTGCGGATACACATGGCGGATGGCTCCGCTCAAGCGCACTCCATCGACCAGCGAGGCATGATTCAACGCCTCCGAAAAAATGGCCGTATCGCGGTCTGCAAGAGCGGTAATGACGGCCGTGTTCGCCAGGAAGCCGGTACCGAAGAGCAGCGCCCGACAGTTCGGAATATGCGGCGCCAGCAGGGCGCCAAAGCGCTCTTCAACACGTTGGTGCGCCAGATGATGGCCGCTGATGAGCGCGGATGCACCGCTGCCCGTTCCGGCCCGGCGTGCACCCTCGCCCAGCGCGGCAGCCAGCGCCGGGTGCGCCGCCAGCCCCAGGTAATCGTTGCTGCAGAAGGCAAGCAGCCGGCGCGGTCCGTCGGGGCCCGACACGACCATCTCCGGACCGCAGCCCGCCTGCACGGCGCGCCGCTGGCGGCGCTGGTGCCGCGTGTCCAGATCGCTGAGGCGGGCCTGCAGTTCGTCGAGCCAGGGCAGCGTCATGCGATGGTCCGTGATCGCGGATGGTGGGCCATGCTAGCGACCCACCACGGCGTCGAGCGCACCCAGTGCGCCCTGCGCCAGATGCGCAGCGTCGTCTTCGGACAACACATAGGGCGGCATCAGGTACACGGTGTTGCCGATGGGCCGCAGCAGCACGCCGCGTTCGCGTGCCGCCGAGAAATAGCGCCGCGCAAAGGGGATGCCGCCTCCGCGGACACTATCGCCCGCAAGGGCATGAAGGCGCACGTCGAAGGCCCAGATCATGCCGCAGCGGCGCAGGTGCTCCACGCGCTCATCGCGCGCGAGCGGCGCCAGCAATCCATCCAGATGCGCGGCCCGCGCGCGGTTGTGCTCGAGCACCGCGTCGTCGCGGAAGATATCCAGGGTGGCCAGTGCTGCGCGGCAGGCCAGCGGATTGCCGGTGTGCGCTGGGCTGGTTCCTATTCTTCTTCGTTTGCCTCCCCTGATCTCCATTTCTTCCCCCC